>CAMMYU010000188.1:0-86515 GCA_946528545.1 uncultured Ruminococcus sp. | reverse complement strand
CTCAGTCTGTCGATAAACTCAAAATAGTGCAGATTTTGCCTCGTCAGGTCTGGACATTACGTCCAGACAGCCTCGGCTTGTTGGGAGAGGGGGGCTTCGCCCCTTTGCCCCACTGGGGCTGTCGCCCCGGACCCCTTTTAAAAGAACTTTTGCAACAAGCTGGGCTCCGCAGTATAACTGCGGAGCCCTTTCTGCTTTAATTTATTTTTTGACAGGGCCGTTATTCGTTTTTGGCTGCTTTAGCTTGTTATTATTGACTTTGTTTTCAAGCGTTTCGCTTGTGTACGAGCGTCTGATTCCCGAACTGTTATCTTCAAGCCTATGCTGAGCATCTCTCAGAATTTCCTTCTCACGGTAGGCCTTGATGAACTTGTTCTTGACCTTTGAGGGGTCAGCAAGGAATTTTCTTACGCTGTCCTTGTTTACATCGCCGACAATGTTTTTGAAGTCATCGCTGGCGGCGATAATATTAATTGAATTTGTGAGCTCCTGCTGGGAACGTGCCGTATTTGCAGACTGCGAGTCATGCTTGAAGCTGTTGCTGTGAACAAGCTCGTTGTAAACAACGCCTGCCATGTTTTTAAGAACCTGCTCCTTGTCGAACTGCACAAACTCTCTTCGGTTGGTCATATTCTGGAGCGCTTTCAGATCGTTTTCGGCAAGCCTTGCGGTCTGCTGCCTGAGTGAGGTATCAGCTGCGGCAGTGACCATTCCCGAAACGTGGCTCTCGTACTCATTGCGCTTTCTGATCTGCTCCTCGGGCTCGGGCTCCTCTTCCTGATTCTGCTCCTGATTGTTGATAGCATTCTGCTCATTGCGGATAATCTGATTAGCGATATTCGGCTGATTATTTACAGGAGGCTGGTCAACGCTGCGGTGAGCGTCGATGTTTGTGGTATCGCCGCTTCCGCTGTTCTGATTGTCGGTCTGACCGCTGTTCTGATTATTGTTTGTGTCGTTCACAGCGTTATTCTGCTCGTTTGTTAGCGTCTCGCTCTGTCTCTGCTGATGGGCTTCTCTGTCAAAGCTTGAGCCCTTGCTTAGTCTCTGCCAGAGCTTTTCGTCTGCGTCAAGCTGCTTGCGCTTCTTAACGTCAGACTTGGACATTCTTGTGCTCTGCAGATGATGAACGAGGGCGTTCATATTGCCCCTTGCGAGCTTAACAGCGTGCTGACAGTCCTCGATTGCATCTATACGGCGCTGAACTCTCTCGTCATGGTTCATTCCTGCGAGAGGTGTGCTCTCTTTTTCCTTCTTCTGAAGGTACTTCTTAGCAGCAGATTCGGCAGTTCTTATGGATTTGTCGAGCTTCTTTCTCTGAGCTTCGAGAGCAGCTCCCGTGTTTTTGGGGTCGGCTGCCATCTCAGCAAATTTCTTGAGCTCTGCATCTACCTTCTTTGCAGCCTTTACAGTGTCGGAATACTCTCCGCTGCCCAGATGTACATCTTTGTCTGCCTGATTGGCCTCATTGATCGAGTTGTTGAGCATTCTGCTGACCTCATCAGTGTTCATGCCTCTCTCGGGGAGTCTCTTGTAGCCCCTCTCCTGATTGAGGGCTTCAACCTGGTTGAGTCTGTTATTTATCCTCTGAGCCTGAACGGTGAGCTTTTCCTTGGTGATATTATAATTATCAAGGTCCATTTTCTTTCGGCCGAGCTTTGCAAAGGTCTGAGCCCTGACTGCTAAGTCCTTCCTGTTTATGCCGACATTCCCGTTGCCCGAGAAGGGGCCTTTGTGCTCTTTGATGTAGCCGGCAGATGCCGAGGCAACTCTTGCAAGGCTTCTCTCGACCTTTTTCGGGTCAACGTTCATTGCAAGCTCCTCGGGTGTCATATTCTTGCCTGTTCCGAGACGTGACAGCGACAGAAGGCTTTTTCTCAGCTCCTCGTAGGATTCGGAGTTTTCAGAACCCTTTTCCTTCTTGTAGCTTTTGAGCTCCTTGAGCATTTTCTTGGCCTCGGCCGCAAGACCGAGAGCCTGTCTCTGATACTCCTCAAGGTCATTCATGCTTCTGTTGAGCTTTGCATGATAATCTCCGAGCTGCTTCTCGTCTTCATCTCTCCGAAGCTTAGCCTGCTCTTTTGCAAGCCTTTTCTGCTTTACTAGCCTGTTTTCGGGCACAGCCGAAAACGGCTTGGCGCCTTCCTTATAGTTCTTATTCATCACGAAGCCATAGGCGTCCTGACTTTTACTGTTCTTGAGCTCAATACCTACGATAGACTCTTTCCTGGCAGCATGATCCTTGTACTTGGCTGCAAAAAGCTCATTCTGCTTTTTCTTTGTCTCATCAAGGATCCATTCATCGCAGGTCTTTGTTTTGTTCTCCAGTATAGGCCTGCCGTCAGGAGTCTTGTTTCCTGTATCGACCGTCTTGGTAAACTTGTGAGCCTTCATGACCTTCCCGAACATATCCTCGAGTGCCTCAGCTTCCGTTAATTCCTTTGCGAGCTCCTGATCCCTCTGAAACAGGAGATTTACGGCAAGCTGATGAACCTTGTTCTCCATGTCAGGATCAGCTTTGTCATAGAAATCTTTAGTGCCCTGTATTGTGCCGTTTCTGATCTGATCCTTGTATTCATCAAGCTTGTTTCCGACCTTTACCTTTTTATCTGTAACATATTCCGTTAAAGCGTTGTTAAAGGTATTAAGGTTTTTCCAGCTTGGTTCGTTTATAAGGCTTGAGCCTGCTATCCTGGACTTGAACATTCTGTTCATGCTGTCCTCCATAGCTTCTTTGTAGATGGGGTCAACGTCATTTGCGTGTTCCTTGTACATAAAAGCCATATCCCGAACTATTTCAGCAGCTCTGTCAGGCTGGAGCTCATTATCAAAAGCCAGTTGGTTTTGTACGTCTTCGCTTATTTTTTCTTTTTCTTCTTCATTGTAGAATACATCAAAATTCGGCATAGTGAATTCCTCCGGATCTATTGCATAACAGTATTTTGCTTTCTGTAATATATACCACGACCGGCAGTGCTATGGTTGCAAAGTACTGTGATTTTCCTGATTATGATAATAATACCATATTTTTTCTGAAAATACAAGTGCTGTACAGCAACATTAACCTTTACAAAAAAATTTTTTTGTGATATAATTATTATGATTATACGTTATTAATATAAACAGGGGTTATGTATGAAAAAACACAGACAAAAACGCAGACTTATGATACAGGTTTCTTTACTGCTGGTAGTGTTCTATGTACTCGGGGGTGTGCTCAGTTCCATATTGGTATACAGGGGCTCCTCACGTACATATCTTACAGCCAAGGACGACATGATAAAAAGGGATATCAGTAAAGTAAAAGATTCGATCTCCAATTTCCTTTTCATGAACTGGTTTTTTGATTATTCATTGGACCATGCATCTGAGATAATGGATAGATCTACTGATGATGACACCAGTGGATGGGACTCCATATTTATGGAGCGTGAAAGTGATTCTGAACCTACTCAGGAAGAAGTGTATGACCTTGTTAACGAAAAGGCTAATGATAACCAGAAACTCCAGATTGCAAAAGGTATGCAGAATACACTTGCAACATCACTGGACTGTGATTTTATTGAGATCGGTTACGGTGAGCTTTATGTAATGGCAGTTGATGGCGACAAGCTTGGCTTTATATACGGTCAGGCAAACACTTATGACGATAGCATTGATGTAGATTCCCTCGTATATGATGATGAAATAACTCCCGTAAAGGCAGGTTATAAGCTTGGTGACAGGCTCCATTTTGAGCTTGACGATCATCCTGCTCTCAAAAAGATCGTTGAGGGAAGATCAACAGGTACCGAGTTCGAGATCGTTACGGGAACTGTCGGACAGCTCGATTTTGAGAACCACTACACAGCCTACAGCCCTATCATTTTTGACGGAAGGGTACAGGCGGTGGTCGTTATTGACTATGACTGGGACGATTTCCGCAATGAACTGATAGATCAGATCAAGATAATGATCGTTGCATTAACGGTCGGGATAATACTCTCCTGCGGGCTTGTGATATTGCTTCTGAACCGTGTTGCCGTAAAGCCGCTTTCTCAGCTGCAAAGTGCGGTAAATGAGTATAAAAATACAAAGGACAGCGAAAAGGCTGTTGAGAACATAGAGAAAATAAAATCGGAGAATGAGATCGGTAAGCTTGCTAAGGACGTGTCCTCTCTGGCGTTAGAGATTGACAGCTACATGAAGGAAAACATGAGCCTTGTCGGAGAACGGGAGCGTATTGCCGCCGAAATGGAGCTTGCTAAGCGGATACAGATGGATATTCTTCCGAAGGACTTCCCGAACAGAGATGACCTGAAGCTCTATGCTGCAATGGATCCCGCTAAAGATGTAGGCGGAGATTTCTACGATTTCTTCTATATTGATGATGATCATCTTGGAATGGTAATTTCAGACGTTTCGGGCAAGGGAATGCCTGCGGCACTGTTTATGATGCGTGCTAAAAGCCAGATTTCAAAAACTGCTGTCAGGGGCGATGCACCCGAAGATGTATTCAATACTGTAAATCAGGAGCTTTGCCGTAACAACGATGAGCAGATGTTCGTGACCTCGTGGTATGGAATACTTGAAATATCAACAGGAAAGATCACGGCAGTCAATGCGGGACATGAATATCCTGCAATAAGAAAGCCGAACGGAAAGTTTGAACTTTATAAGGATCCGAGGTCGATGTTCCTCGGCGGCTTCGATATGACGAAGTATAAGCAGTATGAGCTTTCTTTGGAAAAGGGCAGTACTCTTTTCGTCTATACCGATGGCGTTGTTGAGGCTACAGCGCCCGATGAGGAGATGTTCGGAAATGACAGGTTGCTTGAAGCTCTTAATAAAGAACCTGATGCCGAGCCTGAAAAGCTGCTCAGAAATGTCAGGGAGGCTGTAGATGAGTTTGCGGGAGAAGCAGATCAGTTTGATGATTTAACAATGTTAGCCTTGAAAAAGCTGTAGATTTTTGACTATCTGGGTAAAAATATTCACAATAAGGGCTTGAAATTATATTATAAATGTGTTATACTTATATACTAGGCTAATTGTCTGAAAATGGCAGGTTTGAAAAAAGATCATGCAGATAGAAAATATTATTCTTTTTGCACCCACATTGCAGAAGGCGGGGTATTACTTATGAAAGCTGATGAGGTTGTAAAAACTTACAGTGATATGATCTATGGCGTTGCAATGCGTTATGTCCGCAATAAGGCTGACGCAGACGACGTTTATTCTGATGTGTTCTATCGTTATTTTAGAAGAGAGCGCTCGTTTGACAGCGAGGAACACAGAAAGGCATGGCTTCTGAGGGTTACCGTAAACTGCTCCAAGGATTTTCTTATGAAAAGAGGCTACGGAGAAGAGCTTAATGACGATATGTTCGGTTCTGAGGATATGTCGGGCTCTTCGGGGGTGTCTGTCGAGGAGATCATGGATGTCAGGAATGCTATCAAGCAGCTTAGCGATGACTACAGAGAGATCATAGAGCTGTACTATTTCAACGAGCTTACCGTAAGTGAGATTGCGCAAATGCTGCAAAGACCCGTGAATACGGTCAAATCGCAGCTTATGCGCGGAAGGAACGAGCTGAAAAAGCTTCTCGCTTAGCAATTCTGCGAAAGGGGATCGTTTAATATGACAATTGAAAGAATGGAAACTGTGCTCGGGAGTATGGCAAAGATGACTCCGAAAGCGCCTGAAAAGACCGTCAGTAATATGGTGCGGACAGTTCAGGCTCTTGAGAGAGAAAGAGACCGCCGTGCGGCCAAGACGGCAGGAAAGACGGCAGTCAAGACTCAGGAGAAGAGCCTGAAGCCTAAGACTCTGGAACATCGTAAGAAACCGGACGCTCCAACCATGGGTCGGAGATGAGCCGTGTATTTATAACATCAGGAGGTTACTCACAATGAAGAAAAAACTTATCAGACGTACATCAACAAGTGTTCTGGCTCTTGGAGCAACATTGATGACAGGTGCGGCAAACCTTATGGTATCTGCGGCAGCAGCAGAGGAGAAGGTTTCAACTACAACTAAGGCAAAGAATCCTAATCTTAAAAAGGTAACATCACCTATCATCGGACTTATTAATACTGTTCTGACAGTACTTATCCCGCTTGTAGCAGCTATCGGTGCTGTTTACTGTATTTCTATCGGTGTTAAGTATTCAAGAGCAGAAGAGCCTCAGGAGCGTGAGAAGGCTAAGCAGCACCTGAAGAGTGCTATCATCGGCTTCGTGCTGATATTCATTCTGATCGTTGCTCTGCGTATCGCAACACCTGAGATGGTTAAGTGGATGAACAATAACAGCTGATTTATTACTGTTAATTTTCAACTGTAAAAGGAACGGTTATGAAACATTTTTCCTTTAAGAAAAAGAATTGCTTAAAAAGCTTAGCTGTCACCGCTGCATTGGTCTTTTCCTTTGCAGCGGACAGTTCTGCTTTTGATGTCACAAGAGCTTTTGCTGCGGCTGATGAAAAGGCTGCTGATACAGCAGCACAGGCAGAGGATAATATGCTCAAGGACGCCTACGGTGAGATCGTTCTTTACCGTTGGGAGCGTGTCAAGTCCAATACATATCCGACTGACAGCGAATGGCATCCGAGTTTGCTTATGTTTGCGCCTGATAATCAGCCTGCAAGCTATATCAGCGGTGTCGCTCCGGGGAATATTTATGTCGGACCGTCAAGCAATACGGGCGGTATCGACGGTGTGAGAAAGTTCAGCTCAAATGATCCTGCCTGGAACAGTCTTTCCGATGACAGTGATGTCGATCATATGAAGAGCTATTTCGTGGCTGCCGCTGACAGAGCCTACGGCTTTGTCGAAAAGGATAAGCAGATAGATGCAGCCAAAGACGTGTTCTTTACGGATTCGTCAAGAGACTGCGTTTATGTGAAGTATTACGGCAGAAATGAAAACAGCAACAATAACGGTATCGACGGAGCCTATGCGCCCGAATACTTTATCAAAATGTCAAAGGATCAGTCGGATCAGGAAGATTACTACATCTGCCCTGACAGAGATGACGGCGGTATTCTGAAGATCAGCCATACCCCGTACAGATCATGGGCTTTTCAGTCTAAGGGTCTGGGAAGCTATGAGGGCGGCGGAGTTATTCCTGCAAAGGACGGCCTTGGCGGCTGGCTGATTTTCAATGACTGGTCGGGTTCTAAAGACCCGATGCTCGCAAGAGACGGTCAGTATTTTAAGGTTGAGACCGAAGAAAATTCCGCAAATTACTGCAGAGCGTGGTATATAGGCACTCAGATGAGGTTCTCTGCTATAAAGGGCAGTACCTCTGTCAACAGAAATCAGGTGCTTGAAATATCTGCAAATGAGTATATCAGCAATGCAGGTCAGGAGGAGCGTTCCGAAGGAGTTATTCTCCCTGCAGGTGAGACCCTTACCATTAATAAGGGCGGTATCCTCAGTATTTCGGGAAGCTTTATAAACAATGGTACCATCATCAACAACGGCGGTACTATCCTTATAAAGAACGGCGGAGTGCTTTCTCCGTTTATGCCGGGTGCAAATACTACGGTAAACGGCTGCGGCGCAATAAAGTGTATCGGCGGAGATATCATCATTCAGCGGGGCGGAGCTCTCTACGGAGGACTTGCCGATGAGAACTGCAAGACAGTACCTTTTTATCTTGACAGCAGCTCTACCCTTCTTAATATGGGTACGCTCGTTTACGGCTCAATGAGGCTTGGCGATGCTGCAAGAGTTGAGCTTTACAGCGGAAGCAGGACCCTTGGTTCGTACTTTAATGTCAAAAACAGCGACAGCAAGATAGATCCCTATGATGCGACTTCGATGTCCGATGACATGATAAAGACAGTTGTGACTTATTATATGGACTATGGTGCTTACCTGGATCATGTTGATGAAACACCTGAAAAGAAAACTCTGTATTTCAAGATTATGGAGTATATCAAACCCGAGGATATGTTCAAGTACTCAACGCAGTATTTCGCAAGCGGCGGAGATCTGAGCAAGCTTACTGATCTCACGCTCTTTGAACGTGACGGCTTCAGCGGTATGTATCTGCTTGACAACATAAAAAACCAGCCGCATATATACTATAACTGGGAAGGCAGTGCAGGTACAAACCTTATTGATCCGAAAAATAGAACACAAATTACACCTGAGAGGTTCTGGATATGATTAAACGGATTTTCAGGGATCTGACTCCGAAAAAAATAGCAAAGATCGTAGTCTGCGCACTTCTGATTATAGGCGTGGTCGGCTTTGCTGTGCGTGAATTTATGACCTATATCCGTATGTTTAATGACAGAGACAAGTTCCATATAGATTTCGGGATGTTCCTGGAGCTGAAAACCTGGGTCATCGGTGCGCTGGTGCTTGTCCTGTCAACTATTATATACCTCTTTTCAAGCAATAATCTGGACTACGTTTTCGGCACAGGCAGAGGGCTTCTCGGTAAGGACGGCAAGATCGACGTTGTTAAGGGCGGACTTGAAAACAGCCGCTTCCTGACAGATGCCGAGAGAGACCGCTACTTCCCCGAGTATGACTATGATGACCTCGGCAAGTGCAATAAAGACGGAATACCCGTCAGGGCTACCCTTGATAAGCATGACCACCTTCAGGTGAATTTCCTGTCGGGAGCTCACAGCCTTATCATAGGTGCTACAGGTTCAGGTAAAACAACCACTTTCATCAACCCGATGATACAGCTGCTCGGTGCTACAAGCTGCGGCAGCTCAATGATAATGACAGACCCTAAGGGCGAGCTTTTTTCGCTTCACTCAAAGTACCTGACCGAGAGAGGTTATAAGGTGCTTCTGCTCGATCTGCGTGATACATATTCGTCAAGCAGATGGAATCCTCTTGGCGGTATATGGGATATGTATCAGGATTACGTTGAAGCAGGCAAGGGGATAATTGCTCACCGTGACAGTATGGCGAACTATCCCGACCTTACCCGCCCCGACGGAGAGGCTGAGGAAGGTGCGCTCTGGTGTGAGTGGCAGGGCAAGGCCTATGCTGACCCCTCGCACTGTCAGGACGATGTGGCTGTAACAAGACAGCAGATATATGATGAAATGTATGAGGACCTGAATGACCTTATCTCGGTTATCTGTCCTATTGAGAACGAAAAAGACCCCGTCTGGGAGAAGGGCGCAAGGTCGATAATTATGTCTACCTGCCTCGCAATGCTTGAGGACTCCGAAGACCCCAGACTTGAAATGACCAAGGAGAAGTTCAACTTCTTCAATATAAACAAGGCGCTTACCAACAGTGAAAATGAGTTTGAGGCGCTCAAGCGCTACTTCGACGGCAGAAGCAAGCTCTCTCAGGCGTATACCCTGTCAAGACAGGTGCTTTCCGCAGCGGATACAACGCTTTCGTCTTATATGTCTATCACTTTTGATAAGCTTAATATGTTCAATGACCGCGGTCTCTGCGGCCTGACCAGTGCGACTGACGTTGACGCTGCTTCCTTTGCGGATCAGCCTACAGCACTGTTCATGAAGATACCTGATGAGAAGGATACACGTCACGGACTGGCGGCTGTGTTCATTCTTTGTATGTATAAGGCGCTCATCAAGGTTGCATCGGCGAGAGAGGACCTCTCTCTTCCGAGAAATGTATACTTTATTCTCGATGAGTTCGGTAATATGCCGAAGATTGAAAAATTCGACAAGATGATAACTGTCGGCCGTTCCAGAAAGATATGGTTTAACATGGTCGTTCAGTCATATTCGCAGCTCTCGAACGTTTACGGCAACGAGGTCGCAGACATCGTAAAGAGCAACTGCGGTATGAAAATGTTCATCGGTTCAAACGATATAGGCACCTGCGAGGAGTTCTCAAAGCTCTGCGGAAATATGACAGTCCGTACAACGAGCACCTCAGCAGGAATAGGCTCCAAGGAAGGCGACATAAACCTGTCCTCGCAGACACAGGTAAGACCTCTTATCTACCCGAGCGAGCTGCAGATGCTCAACAACAAGGAGTCAACGGGAAATGCCATTATCGTTACCTTCGGAAATTTCCCGTTAAGGACAAAATATACCCCGAGCTACAAGTGCCCATACTATAAAATGGGTCAGATGGACCTCGGTGAGATACGCTCGCATATGTTCAGAGCTGATGAGGTCTACTATGACCTTGAGGAGCGTAATATAACAGTTCTCGGTGAGGAAACTGAAGAGTCAGAGGAAGAATAAACTGAAAAGGAGACGGTCGGATGCTGCTTAAAAAGCTGCTGGCATTACCAATATCGCTGTGTATCGCAGTATCTGCACTGTCGCTGACTGCCTTTGCAGAGCTGGATATGGACTATGAGGGTGAAATAAACATCTACACAGGTGAGCCTGTTGAAAGTCAGGAAACTGAAACAAATCAGTCAGTGGCACTTCCCGACGGAAGTGTTTTTGACAGAAATGCTCATACGTTCAGATATACAGCATCGGAGGGTTATGTTTATTCTACCGTTGCAAACGGCATGATAACTACAGAGGAAGTCAGCCTGTCGGTCAGCGGCGGAGTGAATGCTATCCTCTATAAAGACGGAGAGGTTGCAGAGGATACTGATATCAGCAGTGTTACCGAGGCGGGAAGCTATGTTCTTGTCGGTACGGAAAATGATACTGAAAACCAGCTTCTTGCATTTACTATAGTATCCAAAACCACAGGAGCAATAAATACATACCTTATGCCTGCGGGATTTGAGGTAATTGAAGTGGTAATCTCAGATGTTACGCAGCCGGTGACCGATAAAAGCAAGGTGGATATGTCTGTCGAGGGCGAGTATGTTATAAGCTATCGCTGTACCTCAACAGGTGTTGATTACGGTCTGCACGTTACGGTTGACCATCAGGCTCCGAAGATAACACTTGAAGGTGTAAAAGACGGCAAGGCAAGCGGCCCTGTGACCGTAAAGGGCGTAGCTAAGACAGATTCGGTCTACCTTCAGTTCGGAGATGAAAAAGAAACCTTTCCCTCGGACGGAGTTCTGAAAACCCCCGGAAAGTATCAGCTTACGGTTACAGATGCAGCAGGCAATTCGGTAACAGAAAGCTTTGAGATAAGAATGTACCTTAATGCTCAGGGAATATGGTTTGCGATTCTGGCGGCAGCGGTGCTTATTTCGGCAGGAGTTTATATGTACCTGGCAAGAAAGAGGCTCAGGGTGCGCTGAGCAAATATTAGCGTTTCAACATAAAAGATCGAAAGTGCGGTAAAATATGTCAGATTTAATAAATTGGGACTGGATCCTGTACAATTTAATATATCGTGTATTTTACATTCTGGAGATCGCGATATGTCAGATAGTTGAATGGGAACAGCAGCTGTTCAATGTGTTCTCGGGTATTTCTACTGTAAAGTACGGAAATGACGAGATGACACTTATAGATGTGTTTTTCAGGAATAAAGCCGTAGCGGGCGTGTTCCTCGGAATGTCAGCTATAGGTATAGTGCTTGCCTTTGTGTTTGCGATAATATCGGTCACAAGAAAAGCGCTCGACCTTGATGATAAGGTCAAAATGTCACATGGTCAGATACTCAGGAACCTGCTGAAGAGCATACTGTTTATAGTCGGTCTTAACCTTTTTATGACGATAACAGTCACAGCAACGAACGTCATACTCGATCAGGTTGTATATGTTTTTGATAATGCCGAGGCTCTTGGTGAAAGCAGTGATGATCATATTGACTTTACAAATGAGCAGTTTGCGGCAATGTCCAGAATTTTCAACACTGTCGGAAACTATTCTATAAACCAGTCGTCAAAGAACAGGTATAATCTCAATGTCTGCTATAATGAGATAAGAGGAGACCTTCAGTACCTTGCAAATACGGGCGTTCTTGACTACTATTACGAAACGAAGGAAAACGGCAAGGTGGTAACCACCTGGCAGTCTATGATAATGGAGCTTGCTTCGGCGGCCGATTATACAACTGATGTGCCTGTCGACGTTTACGATGAGGGTATCGCAAATGCACTCAATCACTGTATGACAGTACTCAAGACTGACAGAAATTTCAAGGCTCTGCAATCTTATGACAGGATACAGGTATTCAAGGACAGCGAGCTGAACCTTGACAAAACCCTGTTCCTTATAGGAACTATGGGTATCCCCGGCTCAGGTGCGGCTAAGAATGAAGCTTATAATAAGTCACCTTCAATTTATGACAATATAAGATTGCCTTATCTGCTTGGAGATAAAAATATCTACGATCTGGATACTGTAAATCAGGATTTTGATATAGCTCTTTTCAAAACGAACTATACCGTAATGTATCTGGCGGGTATCTTTATAATGATAAACATGGCGATAATCCTTGTTACCTGCGTTGTAAGGATATTTAACCTGATCTTCCTGTATGTTATAGGTCCGCCGTTCTTCGGAACTATCTCCCTTGATGAAGGCGGAAAAGCAAGACAGTGGCTCACTGCATTTCTTATTCAGTCATTCACTGTATTTGCTACGGTTATTTCAATGAGACTGTTCCTGATCTTCGTGCCGATAGTTCTCGACCCGAAGCTTCAGTTAGCATCAAATACATATCTTGATATTATAGGAAAGCTTGTGTTTATTTCGGCAGGTGTACTTGCTATAAACAAAGCAAACGGTCTGCTTACAGGTATCCTCGCCGATCAGGCAGGACATCAGGCTGTACTCTCGGGTGACGTTTCTTCCGACGTTTCGAGAGTTGTCAACGCAGGCGAGAACCTTGTTATGGGTGCTCTCGGTGCTTTAGGCGGCGGAATAGGCAAAGCAATGGGCTCATCGTTTATTAAGGGCGGCTCGGGCTCAGGTGAAGGCGGCGGCTCAGGAGGAGAGCAACAGGGCGAGGGTGTAAAAGACCTGCCCGATAAGGATAAAACGAGCATTGACGACGGCGATGACGGCGACGACGGTGATCTGCCTGACAAGAATGACCTTAGCAATCTGGATAACGGCATAGATGGCGGCCTGGACAATGGTACAGGCGGTCAGCCCGGAGAGCTGCCTGGTAATAACAATAATCTCGGCGGCGGTCATAACGGCGGAGGTCCTGATGACGGAAGCGGTGTCGACAGCGGTTCGGGCGGCGGCTCCGGAGGTGGTTCAGGAAGCGGCGCAGGCGGCGGCCGCGGCGCAGGCAGTCACAACACCAGACCTTCAGCTATTGACAGCTTCAGCCGGGAGGACAAAAACAGTCTGTTCAATGATCCGAACTACAGTATTGATGACAACATTCAGGAATACTTCGATCGGGTGGCTGAGGAGCAGACCCGTGAGGAGCAGCAGATCAACAATGATATTCAGAGGGATAATCAGAGACTGAGAAAAAAATACGGCATTGATAATATGGGCGGAGCGAGAACAATAAGACAAGTTCCGCCGAAGAGAGCCGCAGGAAATAATAGGACAACGGGCTCCGCAGCTCCGAATAACGGAACAGCAGCTCGGCGTGCAGGCAATCCGGTAGGAGGTCCCGGCATTCTCCCGAGAAATGATATGCCAAATACATCGAACAATGCGCCAAACAATCTGAATAACCTCGGCGGTGCAGGAAGCCGTCTGCAGAATGAGCTCAATAACCTTAACCAGAATAATAATTCTAAACTCAATAATGCAATGAGACAGGGTGCAGACGCATACAGAGCTATGCAGGGTTATCATAATCAGGCACAGCAGCAAACGCAGAATAATAATCTGCCGAGAACAAACAACACGGCAAACAGAGCTGTTCCGAGAACTAATAATACAGCGAACAGAACAGTTCCGCTGCCTGTCAACCCTGTTCAGAATAATAATAATCAGCCGGACAGCGGCATTGCTCAGAACCTGCAGCAGCGGTTGGATGATAATAATCAACATCTGCCGAACAGTCAGAACAACAATAATAACAACGATAATCATTAATTATGCTCTGACTTAACTGAAATCTGATGAAAGGAGAATCGGTATGAGACTGATACCCGGAAAAACTAAGGTAAAAATAGAACTTTTCCGTGGAGTTTCTATCAGCGATATTATCGTTGGACTCATTACACTCGGACTTATAGCGCTGGTTCTCCTTTCAACTATTCCCGGAAGGCTATATGTAGCGGGTGTTGTACTTGCGCTGGGAGTGCTCCTTATACTCCGTATTGATGAGCGCCCGAATTACAAGATACTGCTTGACCTTCTGAGATATATTGCTCTGCCGAAAAGATTCGGCAGGATATTTTCCGACAAGCACCTGCTCTCCAAGGCGGAGGAATCCAAAAAGGGAGAGCACTGGGATGAATTCTTCTCCGATAAGTATGAGCCCGAGGATGAGCTTTCTCTTTCCGAAAAGATAGAGAAGATCAAGGAGAAAAAGGCTCAGAAAAAGCAGGAGGAGGAAATACTCGGAAGCAAGGACGTCACTGACGATGAGAAAAACGCAGTATGGCGCCAGCGTGAGGAGGCAGAGGCTTCCTCAAAGAAAAACAAGGAAACAACTAAAGATAATGCCTATAACGAAAAGGACATGGATGATATCATGCCCTTTACAGGCATTTCTGAGGGCTTTATCGAGTATAACGGAAAGTATTACGGTACTGTAATTGAAATTGACCCTGTAGAATTCCGCTTTTTCAGCAGCTACAGACGCAATATGTCTATTGAAAGCTGCTTCGGAAAGGTGCTTCGCAACCTGAGGGACAACTATGCAGCTAATATTGTAAAGATTGACCGCCCTATCATTTATGACAAATACCTCGACAAGGAGTATGATAAGCTCGATGAGCTTAGAGCATCGTTTGAGCAGGGGCTTCTTAACGAGGAGGAGCTCAAAAGCAGAGTTGAGATACAGTATGACCGTATCAATGCGCTCAGAAATATCTGCTTTGACAATGTGATAGTGCAGCCGTTTTACTATCTGTGTCTGTTCAATATCAATAAGAGACAGCTCCAGATAGATACTAACTCCGCAATATCAGCCCTTGAACAGGGTGAGCTCACCGTTCACAGACTGAAGACTGACAAGGAGCTTGCGGTATTCCTTAAATATACGAATGCTATCGACTTTGATGAGCGTGAAATAGACAGGCTTGACCCTGCCGACTATGTTAAGTGGGCAATGCCTGAGAGACTGTCCTTCAATTCAAGGACTGTGTCGATAAATCAGATCGTGTCTCATCAGATGAGAGTTGTAAACTACCCCTCGACAGTCGGTGATGCGTGGCTGGCAGGAGTAATGTCAATACCCTCTACTAAGGTCGTTGTAAAGGTAACACCTATGGAGCGTACCAAGTCTATCCGTTCGATAGACCGTTCTCTGCAGGAGCTCAGAACACAGTATTCAAATACTGGTGTGGATTCAAGAAGAATTGAGCTTGAAAACCATATCCAGACGCTCAGCAGTCTCCTTGTGACCTTACAGCAGGATAATGAGGTGCTCCTCTCCGTAAACATCTATATAACGATGTATGATGCTATCAGGACATCTGAGCTTGGCCGTGACGAGGTCGCAAAGAATTCTATCCTGCCTGTTATTGCAGATATGAAAAAGACTGTCCGCCGTTCATGGCAGGAAGCAGGAATGAGACTCAATGCAATGGATTTTGCGCAGGTCGAGGCATTTATCGGAGCGCAGGTTTCGGGATATGACCCCTTCTTTGCCGACGGAAGAGGTATGCCTACAAATACAGTCGCAGGAATGTTCCCGTGGATTTATGCCCGTGTTTCCGATGAGGGCGGTATATGGCTCGGAAGTAATGACGGAGTTCCCGTATTTATCGACTTCTTCCGCCGTGACTCCGAGAGAGTAAACTCAAATATGGTTATTATCGGTAAGTCAGGTTCAGGTAAGTCATACGGAACTAAGGCGCTGCTTACAAATATGGCTTCCGAGGATTCAAAGATATTCATTCTCGACCCCGAGAACGAGTATACAGAGCTTGCACAGAACCTTCACGGCAAGGTAATAGATGTCGCAAATGCAAAGCTTGGCCGTCTGAATCCCTTCCACGTTATCACAACTCTTGATGATGACGAGGCAGGAGATGACTATTCGGTAGGCTTCTCAGCACACCTGCAGTTTCTGGAGGAGTTCTTCCGACAGATACTTCCCGATGTTGACCGTGACGCTCTTGAATACCTGAACTCTCTTGTTGAGAGACTTTATATGAACTTCGGCATTACTATGGAGACCGACCTTTCATCGCTCGGTCCGCAGGATTACCCGATATTCGACGATCTGTACGATCTTGTCCTTGAGGAGTTTCAGCGTACAAGCAACGATTATCTGAGGTCAATGCTCCAGATGCTGATGAACTACGTTTCCAAGTTCGCAACAGGCGGAAGAAATGCAAATATCTGGAACGGTCCGTCATCTATCACAACGGACGAGAACTTTTCGGTATTCAATTTCCAGTCGCTTCTTGCAAACAGAAATACTACCGTTGCCAATGCACAGATGCTCCTCGTGCTCAAGTACATCGACAACGAGATAATCAAAAACCGTGACTACAACAAGAAATACGGCCTCAACCGTAAGATTATAGTTGTAATTGATGAGGCTCATGTATTTATAGACACAAAGTTTCCGATAGCTCTGGACTTTATGTTCCAGCTTGCTAAGCGTATCAGAAAGTACAATGGTATGCAGATAGTCATTACCCAGAACATTAAGGACTTTGTCGGCAGTGAGGAGATCGCAAGAAAGTCAACAGCTATCATAAATGCCTGCCAGTACAGCTTCATTTTCGGCCTTGCCCCGAATGACATGGACGACCTTTGCAAGCTCTATGAAAAGGCAGGCGGCATCAACGATGTGGAGCGTGACCAGATCATAACTGCTCCCCGAGGCATGGCATTCACGGTCATGGGACCGACAAGCCGTTCTACCTTTAAGGTGAGCGTTCAGAAATCTATGGTCAGAATGTTCGAGCAGCCAAGATATGTCAGTCAGTACTTCACAGGCGAGGAGGGCGCTCTGAACTGGGAGGACTTCATGGAAAACAGCCGTGAGGTTCGTGCAGCAAATGTAATTCAGCACAAAGCCGAGGAGGCTATGCACTCTGCCGCTGTGAACAATGTATCCTCGGGGGTTACCTTTGAGGAGATTTCTGCCGATGAGGCTGACCTGCTTGCAGGTACGCAGGAGGAGTTCTTCAACGAGCCCCGGACAGTGCAACCTGACAGCGGATATCAGGGTGTTACTATTGAAGAGGTAGCACCGCCGCCTGTACAGCCCGAGTATCGGCAGCCGATGCCGACCGCACAGAACGAGCCCGTAGATATGGATGCTATTCTTGCAGCAGTGCGTGCTGAGGTAGTGCGTGAAATGTCAGAGCGTATGCCTGTACAGCCTGCCGAGCTTTCTTATGAAGAGCCCGAGGAAGAGCCCGAGTATGAAGAGCCTGAGTACGAGGAACCTGATTACGAAGAGCCTGAATACGACGAAGACGAAGATGACGACGATGAGTATGAAGAGCCTGAGTATGATGACGATGACGAAGAGGAAGAGCTCTCTCTCGATGATGATGACGACGAGTACGACGATGATGACGATGAAGACGAAGACAACGATGAAGATGACTCTGAGTTCAGCCCGAAATTCGACATCATGGCGCTTCTTGATGAGCAGCTCAGCAGCTACAGCGAGATGAGCCTTGAGGAGCGTATGGAAGAGATTGACGTTGATACTATGGAGATCTCCCTTGAGGAGCTTATGGAGTATGTTAAAGATACACGCAGGAAAAGAAGGGCTTGATAAATGGATATAAAACTGATAGACAGAGGGACTTACGGTGAGCTTCTCCTTATCGGAAAGCTTGACGCAAGTAATGCGGAGCAGGCAGGCGAGCTGCTTTTAAAGGTCGCTGACCGCTTCAAGGATATGACCCTGAATATGAAGGATCTGAAATATGTGTCCAGCGCGGGGCTTCGTGTGCTTAAAAAGCTTTATCTGAAGCTTCGTTCAAACGGCGGAGAGCTTTCCGTAAGCAACGTACCGCCATATTTATTGGAAGTTTTTGAGATGACAGGCGTAGCGGAGATGTTAAACGTAAAGTGATGATTATGAAAAAGCAGATTTTGAAAAAAGGAATAATGCGGCTCACAGCGGCGTGTCTTGCGTACGCTATGATTCAGTCTGCCCTTTTTGCAGAATATGCCTATGCAGTGTTCTCGGAAGGTACACCTGCTGCAACAACTACGACCACCGAAACATCGGTTACTCCGGGTACAGCTGCCGATACCGCAACGGCTGCGGTAACTACTACAACTCAGGGTACTACTGTGCCTACAGCGACCACACCTGCTGCCGAGGAGGGCGTTGAGGTTGTTACAACTACAGCTCAGACGGCTGCTCCTGCCGCAGAGAGCAAAACAATTGATACCTCGGGTGTCTCTATCACCAAGAACGGTGAGGAGCAAAACGCAGAGCAAAGCACCGACCCGTGGCTTGAGCAGGATATTATCGGTGAGTACAGCTCAAGGTCAGAAGCTCCTGCAGGCAATAAAATATACAGCTCGGAAGTTTTTCCGACTTATGAGGATATGCACCTATATACCCTGACGATTTCGACAGGAATGAATGACGGCTCAAACGTTGAGTATTTTGCAGTACGCTATAAAGACGACAACGGCGCAGCCCAGACAAAGTATATCTTCCCGAACGGCGGAAGCTATACAACGTCATGGTATTATGTAAACGGTATTGAAACCGGCTGCAAAGCAAATACGATTCTTTTTGAAGCTCCGTATATAGACCTTGATAAGGCCGATAGAGCTGCACTGAGCAGAATGGGCCAAGAAACTGATTTTGACGGTATAAAGGTCAAAAACTTAAAAAAGCTTGAGTACGTTCAGAATTTTATGTCTAATACCAGCCCCCTGCAGCCCTGGTCTGTAAATGAGTATCTCTTTACGGCGCCTACAGGTATGACTGAGGTTACAGGAATTGAAGCGTTCCTTTCAAAGGGTGAATGGACTGTTCAGGGAATGACCGTCAGCAGGGTAACTGATATAGGTGGAATTAAAGAGTACGGCTTTTATTCGGGACAGTACTATTTAGCTCTCGGAAAGCAGAAGCTTGCTGAATTCAAGAGCAAGAAGAACGGCGCAGCAACGATCTCAGCTGCAAAGGATATGCTTGTAAATGTCGGCGGTTCAAGCTCTCCGTATTTCAATCTGAAAAAAACTGACCAGACGATAAAAAATCCTATGCAGGATCTTTATACCTTCCGTCTGGATATTACCGATGAGCTCAATGCAGGACTTGAATCCCTGCTCAGAAATGATTCTATAATAGATCAGCTTTCAGATCTCAGGGGCATAGAGGACCTGGCTCTTGAGGTTGAGTATACAGATAAAAACGGCTGGACAAGAATGGTAACTATGCCTGTGCTTCTCTCCGTAATAGGGCAGACTATGCTCCTCGGAGATAAGATCAAGACTATGGGTATCGCTCAGCGAGGCGAGAGCCTTTCGTTTACAGCTTGTCTGCCTGAGTTTTCTTCGCTTATCTCATCAAGGGTATATGTAGGAAGCAAAGCTCGTGAGCGCCTTAAAGAGACAGGCGGATTTATGTCTCTGAAAGAACAGGCAGTAGAAACTGCAAGGAAAAACCTCGATGATGCCCGCAAAAAGGGTGTTGCTTCCAAGGAAAAAGAAGCCCAGACCGCTTATGACAGAGCAGTTGTTACCTATAATGAGGCTATGGAGACCTATGCCGATCTGGACAGCAATGATTATATTGCCTTCTCGGGCATTTACCTTTATAAGGGTACCTGCCGCATGAGCAACACCAGAGACGGCACAGACCCCCTTTCTACGGAAACTCTGACAAGCTATACCTATGCTTATGCTTATGAGACAGAAAAGCCTATCTATGGTTTCAGTACTACGATAGAGTCAGGCTACAGAATAAACCCCGGCACATCGGACAAGGTTGAAATGGCAGCCTTCACCGATGAATCCCGGATGCTTTCTTCCAAGTATCCCGGCAACTTCCTTGTGCGCCTTAAAACAGGCGATGCCTACGGCGCAGGAACTACAGGCGGAATAAAGGTTCAGATAACCTATCAGAACTACAGCGGTCAGAAGGTGACCTCTCAGGTTTATGACGTTAAGGAAGAGGTAACAAATTATCTGGGCTACTGGCCTTCAACAACAGATAAAAAGAGCGATTTTGCCTTTACCTATAATGCGCAGACAGGGCGTTTCCTTGATTTCCCTGTCACGCTCGAAAATGCTGCTGCTATCATCTCCGTAGATGTGTCGCTTGACAGCTATACAAATGATGAATGGCAGTTCGGCGGAGTTGCTATGTATGTTGTGGACTACATAGGTCCGAGACGTATTTATGCCCGTGATTCGTCGGTAGACGACACCTCTGACCCGACACTTTCGACCTATACAGCATCACACTATGTTATCTCAAGAACCGTTACAAAGACGCTTCTTCCGCCTTTCCCGTTTACTATTGAGAAGCTTCTTACTCCAGGTGATAAAGTGCCCCTCGATATAGGAACAGGTACAGTAACACCAGTTCAGGAGATAGACTTTGAATCAATGCGTTATTCTATGACCTACGATCAGACAAAGCTTGATCTTGGCTTTGTAAGGTCAAAGAAGGTCTATGATATAGATGTAAAGGTCGCAGATGACAGCACCTCATCAAATGCAAACGGAGATTCAGGCTCGCATAACCAGTTCTATTTCCAGCTTCAGTTCAAGAACGGAGAAACAAGTGCTTTCGTTCTTGCAAACCAGCAGCTGTCCTCAGACGGCTTCAGAGCTGGCTTTAATGAAAGGTTTGCAATCGCAGTCAACCGTGATTACGGAGAGGTCTCCGATATCCGCATTATCCCTGAGAGCACCTCTTCGGACAGCGATGTTTTCGATAAGCTCAATATTGAGGAGATCACCATTACCGAGCGAACCTACGGCGGAGCCTCAACTCAGTATGTAGTTGATCAGGTCGGTTGGGTAGGTATGGGTATCATTGACTACCGTGACAGCGCCGAGATTTCCTCTATTAAGGGTCTTGAGGGAAGATTCCTTAACAGCGTTTCAAGAACATATCACGTTGCTGATAAGAGAAATGTTACGAACTTCCTTTGTGAGGTATCTACACTCCCTTGGGATACTGACTATATCAATGTTCAGGGAAGCGTTTCCTGCGATATTGAATATATTGATGATAGCGATCAGCCTCGTACTATGAGCTTTGATGTTATAAGTCTGATGGCTGATTATATGAAGAAAACACCTATTTACTATGAAGCTCCGAGCGACGGCAGTCAGGACGCATTATATGTGAATATGGGAACTATCAGCGACCCCAGATGGATGCTCAGACCTAACCATAAGGACAGATTTATTCTGTCAGGTATCGCCAATGTTAAATCACTGAAGACAATTACCTTCTCGGCTACAAGCAGAAACAATAAGCCGGGCAAATGGGTCATCGGCGGAATCTCAATTTCAAGAGTGCTGAAAGACGGCGGAACAGTTGAGCTCTCCAAGAAGTACGGCGAGTATATACGCAGTATGGAGACTGAGCCCTTCTGTAATACAGGCTCGGGAAGCAAGGAGCTCTTCATGCCTTCAGGAATGACAGAATCTGTTTCATTTGATCTCTCTGAGAATGAGGTAACGTGGGCAGAGGATAAATCATGGCCTGCCGCAGTATCAAGAATACCTGATTCAAGCAATGACTCACTTAACATCTATATATTCCCGAGCGAGGATACCACTGACATCGAGAATGTAAATGTAAAGACTATAGCACAGTACACTGTACCGTTCTCACAGGTCGTTCAGATCAAGGAAAGTGCAATGCGTGTATACGGCAGCGGTACAAGAGATGCGATGTTCTACGTTACAGGTCTTACCGCAAGGGGAATGGAAAGTCTTATTCAGCTGGGCGTTGAGTGCAGAAATTCAAGGATAGTCTTTGACAGAGCTCTGGTTCAGCAGGTAAGAGACGGTGTCATCGTAAACAATTATGAGATACTGTTCCATAATCAGTCTGCGATATTCGGTCTGTCCTCCGAGCCTGAAAACTATGTAAATATCACTCAGAGAAACAATCAGAAGCTTTATATCCAGCTCGACAGCGTTACGGAAGCAATGTCTCTCTTTGCTAAAAACAACGAAAACAATATAGCAGTAGCGCTCAAGTACCGTTCAAGCTTAGACCGCAGCGATACGGATTATTTCAGCCCTTATGTATATCTGACAGATATAGGCATCAACAAGATATATCCGGGCATGATGATTGAAGTGCCTTTCGAGATACCGTATGTGTCTGAGATCACAGGCTATCGGATAGTAAGCTATGGCAACATTAAGGCAAATGTTTCATCGGCAGCAGCTCAGAACTACAGCTTCAGCTCAAAGACCGAGGATCCCGAGACAGGTGCTCCTGCATACGCTGATGAGACCCTGCTCAATAACTACAGCTTTAATGAGAACTTTACACTCAGCTCTGCTATCAAGGAAGCCGGGGTCACAGCAGGCGATATTAAGGGCAAGAGCTCTGTAACGCCTCTTGACGTATACATCAAGACAGCAGGCGCACAGGAGGGTGTAGAAAGCGGAACCGATTCTCTTGTTGAGATGACAGTTTCATACATTGATTATAACGGCAATCCTAAGAAGCTTGTGCTCAAGGACCTCAGATCCTATATCCAGTCAGAGAACAAGACCTTCAAGACGGGCGAAACAGTCAGGGTAAGCTTCTTTATCCCTGAGTTCAGAGAGCTTGAATCCTTCACAATTTACCCGAAGGACGGCACAGGCAGAGCAAACTGGACTATAGAGACGATCGAAGGAAGCATACTCGGTGAGACGCTCTTCAGCAGAGCTGTAAACCAGACCTTTACCGAAGCGGAAGAGGGCGGAACAATAGCTCTGAAGAATGTGAACATCTCAACGATAGTGACTACAACCGCAGGCTATCTCGGCCCGACGATCGGTCACCTGAAGGAGTTCACAATGGACGGCGAGACAACGGCAACCTTCTCCGTAAGAGTTGACGGCGGACTTGGTTATGAGGTCAAGGCGGCTTGGCTTGTAAATGATACTCAGACCGATGTTCAGCAGCTTATCTCGGCTGTACAGAATACAGGTGCTGCGGGCTCATTCAGGTTCACAGCTCCGAAGAATACTACCTCGTTGCCGCAGACCTACGTTATCGAGGTATCTGCTAAGGATAATCCGTCAGTTAAGGATATCCTGAAGGTAACAGTACCCGTTCCCGCGACAGAGACGCCGGCACCTGCGGCTCCGTCAGCTGACGATAAGTACTATGAGGATTACAACGAAGATGAACATGACAACTGGGGCACCGATGACAGCGAAAACACTCAGGAGCAGACCGTCTCGGAGAGCACACCTGATTCGACCTCCGACAGCAGTCAGCCCTCAGCAGAAAATGTTTTCAGCGGTCAGACGTCTGACGACCGGCAGGCTCCGTAGGTTATGGGGAACAGTATGGAAAAAATCATTCAAAAGATCAACGATCATCGAATAATTGCAACGATAATCGCAGTGCTTATATGCGCTGCGATAATCGTCGTTATATTCCTTCTTTCGGGATCGCCTGAAAAAAAGAACAGTGATTCCTCATCGGCAGCCGAAACGATTGTGGAGACCGATTATTTCGAGGACAGCGACTATCCTGTACACGTTAAGGCAAGCGATTCCAAGATCAGCATAAAGCTTGACGGCTCAAAAACTCCCGACCTTACATGGGACACAGCTATTGAGCCGGGGGGCATAATCTATGCCGAAAACGATGCAAAGGAAGACAAAGGAGTGCTCAACTCTGACATCAATCCCAAGGGCGGCGGATACGTTACAGTTACATATACAAGAACTGCCGAGATTGCAGGAAGAAAGCTGAACGTTGCAAAGATAGACGTTGACATCATTGCAACCGCAGCCGATGACGGCACTATTTCAGTGGCTGTCTCGGATATAAGGCAGGAGCTCTCCGCCTCAGGAGCAGTGGATACCGATACTCCTTATCTTCTGGAGGGCAACAAGGTCATTCTTCCGAACGGCGGAGACTGGGTTCTTGTAACTCCGAAGACTGCTGAGAATACATATCCTGACTATACGATCTATCAGGGCTATGATGAAGATGATCATTTTTATTACAGCGTAACCAGAAATCTGACGGTTAATTCTGATTCCGAAATTTCTGATGATACAAGCAATGAAGCTGCCGACGAGACCGTCAGCAAGCCTGATTCCGATGCATCTGCTGCTGAGCAGGAGGCTGATAATATACTTATCCTTAAAAGTGAGAGCCTGAAAATCGAGCAGAAGCTGAGCTGTACACTTGATGATAACAGAGAGTGGAAGCTCTCCATTGCGGAGGACTGATATGGCTAAGGAAAAGAAGGAAGCAAAAGAGAAGGAGCAGGCACAGGAGGAGCATTCCTCGCCAAAGCTTACAAAGGAGCGCAAAAAGGAGCTTCGGTCACTTCTGATAGGAGACCTTCGGCTTGGCGATAACGGCAGGCTTGTTTCAGGCGGAAACCGTCTGTTCACTCCCTGGGGCGCAGGCGAGGGCGCGCTGTCGGTATCGGTTTTCGGTATCAAACGGAAGACCTTTACTTACAGCTCGGTTCTGAAAAACAGTAAGCAGGTGATGTTTCAGACTGTAAAGGCTATGCAGAACATCGGCAGAGCGATATATATGCAGTCAGCACCCGAGGGCAAGGCGGTATACATCAGGCGCTTTATGGTAAGGCCGACGGTGCTTCTCTTTGAGGAAACCGAAGACGGCGGATTTACCCTTAATGCCTACTGCGGAAGATCACCTCTGGCGTTTGTGGCTATAAAAAAAGCTGTAAAGCTTTTCGAGAATGAAATGAAAGGTAAAATCAAACGCAGCGAATAAAAAAATGCTATACCTGAAAAGGGTATAGCATTTTTGCTTGCTGTAAAAGCTCTTTTAAAAGGGGTCTGGGGCGCCGGCCAGGTGGGTACATAGGGCGAAGCCCTATCCCCCCTCTGCCCGACCGAGGCTGTCTGTACGAATGTACAGACCTGACGAGGTAAAATCTGCATTTTTGAGTTTATCGACAGACTGAAATGCCATACCCGAAAAGGTATGGCATTCAGTTTTATCCGTATTACTTTTTAATGCTCTTGTTAGCATTCAGTGTTTTGTTTACAGAGGTCTTATGAGCAGGTGCGGCAGGAGCAGCCTTCTTTGCAGCGGCCGCTGTTCTGTTGTAGAACTCGTTCATAATGCCTGCGCCGTTTTTTTCGGTGGTCAGCTTTGATATTTTGCTGAGGCTCAGACCGTTCTTGCCGAATATAGAGTTGAAGTTATCGTCCTTCAGAAGTACCTTTGTACGCTCCTTTATATCCTGAGCTATCATACCCGAGGGCTTGAGAGCATTCTGAGAATTGAGACCGATTCTTACAGTCTTTTTGATTTCGTTTGCTGCGATAACGTTAGCTACGAGCTCCTTCATGTAATCAATATTCTCTTCCTTGGACATCTTTTGTGCAGGGTGGAAAGGATCGGGGATATCGTCCTTCTTGGCAGGCTTAATGCCCTTAGTCGCATTGTCAAAGTCCTTGAACTTATCTACCTGTGCCTTGAGGTGTATATCAGCAGCCTCCTTGGAAGCTTCCTTGCTCTTGATAACATCGGGAATAAACTCCTTTGCAAGCTCGATTATCTTGTTAGCACCCTCATAACGTGCTGAACCCATTGTTGAAGTCGGTCCCTTCCAGTCAGGGCCTTGCTTTGCATTTATTCTCTTTGCTTCCTTGTACTCAACCGCACACTCGTAAGCCTCAAGCAGCTTATCCTTGAAATCAGCACTCCGGAACACTTCTAAGCCGTTCTTGCCGCTTGCTTTAGCCTCTGCCATCATCTGTGACAGTGCTGTGTGAGCCTCACGAAGCTTTTTGATCTCCTTCGAGTCCTTATGAGCCTTTCTGTAAAGCTCGGGACCTGTTTTGATCTTTGACTCAAAGCTATCAAGCACCGCAGCGCTCTGCGAAAGTGCCTGAGTTGCGATATTTGCCTCTCTTTCAGCGAGCTTCTGCTTGAATGCCTCGGAGTTGATGACCTGATTGATCTGAGCAGTATTATCAAGGCTTGCATTTTTGATGTCACCGAACCTCAGATAAGTGTCACCAAGAGAAGCGATCTTGCTGACAGCCTGAGCAAGCTCCTCCTTAGATCTTGCATTTATGATAGCCTGATACTTCTCAGAGTGCTTGATAGCATTCTTGTAGATGTTTGCAAGCTTTCTTTCTCCTGCAGGCTCTGCAAGCATTGCCTGAGCAGGAGTCAGAACGTTTTTCTTGAACATCTCATCGATCTCATTCTTTCCTGTAACAGAAATAGCACTTAGTCTGGTTTTCTCATCTATAGGTGTTTTTGAATCGACAGCTTTTCTAACAAAATTGCTGTTGATCTTCTCGGCAGTGTCGCCGTTAAGGAAGCTCTTGTATTTAAGAAGCTGAGCATCAAGTATCGGCTGAGTTGCTTCAGCAGGGTCCTTAGAACCGCTGTACTCATCAGCAACAGATACACACTGATCGAACATCAGCTTGAATGCCAGGTCTTCACGCTCCTTGGAGCCTCTGGGCGGCAGGTCGTTTAAAAGCTTTGCCGCAGTATCTCTCTGTCTGTCAGCAGCCTGCATCTGAGCATAGCTTGCTTTGAACAGATCCATTTCCTCCTTGGTGAACATTTCCTTTACACCAAACTGAGGATAGTTATCCATCAGGTTCTTAATGATCGAATGGAACTGGCGGTTTGCCATGTATGTGTGCTTAGGGTCGTTTTCGGTCTTGATGTTATCCTTCTTATAAGCGGTAACAAAGGCCTGAATACACTCCTTCAGGGGCTTGATATTGCCATTGTTGTATGCATCTACAGCGTCAGCAGTTCTCTTCCTGGACTCGAGCATAACCTCGTCATAGTCGGCTACTCTTCCGTCATTGAGGAGAATATTCATCCAGATAAACTGTCTTCCGAACTGTCTTTGCTCTTCCTTGTTGAAATGGCTCTGCGTGTAGTATACCGAAAAGTCAAATATGCTGTCGTCAGAGGCTGCACCGAAGTTTGCAGTTGCTATCAGCCAATCGGGAAGATCTTTTGTTGCAGGTATCTTCAGACCTTCAACCTGCTCGATGACCTGCTTGGAGAAGCCGTTTCCTTTTGATGCATCATGGTCTGAGATCACAGCGTTCGGACCGAACTTCTTTACAAGGGTCCGCATTCTATCGTTCTTATCTTTGGAAAGGTTTATAGTGTTTGTAGATAAAGACTCAAAGTCAACAGCGTCACCTTTTCTTCTGTAGGCAGACTTGAGAGTGTTATACTTAGTATGAGCCTTCTCCAGTTTATCATGAAGCTCCTTGGCGTTTTCAGCGTTTTTGTTTTCATTATATTCCTTGCGACGCTGCTCCATTACACTTTTAGCCTCTTCGAGCTGCTGCTGCTGTGTAATGCAGTCTGCCTGAACCTGCTGTATCTCGGGCTTCATTGTGTTGTACTGATTTCTCAGCGCTTCAACATCTATATCTGCATTCAAGTTATCGTTCATCAGCTGAGCCCATCTGAAGAAGTCCTCGCCGTCCTTGCCGAACGGAGGATTTTCGCCGTCAGTAAGCTCGATCATCAGGTTCTTGAAGTTATCACCACGGCTCAGTATGTTCTTGAATTTGCGGATAGACTCACGGGACTTGAACCACCCGGGCTGAGATGGCTTCTTATCATAGAAGTCAAAGTCAAACAAATCAGCGGTAGAGAGCATAATATCTCTGACCTGTTCAGCCATTTTCTGTGAAGGTGAAGAAACTGAGAGCATAGTAGCTGCCTGAGCATTTCTTGCAGCAAAGCTTTTAAGAAAGTCAAGGTCTTCATTCTTGATAAGGCCATCGTTTACAATGTTCTTGAACTGCTCATAATCCTGAGTTATGATCATTTCCTCGGGCTCATCTTCCACCTCCGGAATATAGATCTCATCAGGGTTTTCACGCTCACGTCTCTCACGAAGTCTGTTGATTTCCTGCTCTCTGCCCGGGTGCTCTCTGAGAAACTGATCTCTTCTTGCACTTATCTCCTGAGCAGAAAGATTGTTTGTGCTAAAGGGGTCTAAATTATCGGGACCGGTGATGATCTCCTCTTCCTCATCTTCCTCAAGCTCAGGTTTATTATTACTCTGCTGATTTATGTTCTGCTCCTGCACCTGAGGCTCCTGCTGTTCCTGCTGAGCCTGCTGTACCTGCTGCGGCTCCTGCTGATTCTGCATATCCGGCTGTTCAAGCTCATTTTCATCTTCACCGAACAGGTCAACATTTATCAGGTCCTCTTCGCTGAGTGGTGCATTTGAGGTCGAAGCTTCGGTATACTTGTTAGACATCTCGATCTCATCATATTTTATCCTGAGCTTATTCTGCATGATGTTCATAAACCGGAACAGAACCTCACCGTCATTGCCGAAGGTGTTATTGCCGATGTTTTGGTCAGCCTTCAGAATATTGCTGAGGTTGTTTCCCGAAAGCAGATAATCATTGAGCTCATCAAGCTGAAAAAGCTGATTGGTTATAATTTCTCTGCTCTGCGGCTCGTCATTTAACTCCTCGGGGTCGAGAGTAGTAATAGCAATATTGGTAGAGAACTCGTTAAGCTTATCGTATCTGTTCACTATAGCTATCTGCTGGAGTCTGCTCTGAACATTTCTGACAAGCTCAAGTTCCTGCGGAGTAAAGCCCTGTCCGTTCTGATTGATTTCTTTCCACTGTAAAAAGGTTATTGGCATTTTATATTCCTCCTTGAAAAATAGAGTGTTGTTTTTCTTCTCTGTAAGTAACACCCTTATCAAATATCTTTGGGTGCAGACAGATTATTTTTCGGGAGCATTCCCATAATTATACATTATAATAATACACTATTTGGAAACAGAATAATATACAAATTTTCTAAACTTTTTCTAAAATTTATTCATAAATCTCCTGCGTATAACAGCATGAATTTTTTCTGCAACCTAAATCCGAAAAGCAAGGTATTAATTACAGAAGATAAAAATCAAACCTGACAAGGAGGTAATCCTTATGCCAAAAACAGCAGAGGAATTAAAAAAACTGACAGAGGAAGAATACAATATCACTGTCCTGAGAACAGAAGATGATATTGACTACTATGTTTCAAATGAAGAATATAAAAATTTTGCAACTTTTATCAGCGAGGTTTTCTCCGTAAGCGGTGACCCGAAGGAGAGCCCCGAGGTCAGGGCTATCTATAATTTCTTCGAGTATCTTGCCAAGCCCGATGAGGAGAACAGCAGTGAGATTTCCGAAAAGAAGCTGAGAATTATCCTTGCTCTCAACAAGGCATTGATGCAGCAGAGAGCTGTAGCTCAGGTATCAACGGGAAGAACTATCCGTGTATGGGAGAAGAGAGTAAAAGACGGAGAGTTCCCCGAGCTTGCAGAATTTGCAGACACAAAGGAGAAAAGACATTCAGCCGCAAAGGATCTCGCCCTTGCAAATGAGGGTGTCGGGAAGCTTCTGGTCGGAAATCACGGTGCATATGAAAGTCTCTGCTCTCACATGACAGGGCTGACCTCTGACGGAAGAAAGGTCACAGACCTTATGGGCGATGAAGCTCAGTATATAAAAGAAGATGCCAAGAGAAGGTATCTTCAGCAGAAGAAGGTTCCCGAGAAGGATTATCAGCAGTTTACCGCTGATACCGAGAGCGTTGCTCCCACGCTTCTGTATGCAGGCTTTGAGGTAAAGAAAAACCGTACAGAGGGCTCGTATTTCAGTAAGGTTCCGAAGTCGGTCGAAGATGTGATCGGCAAGAACGATGACCAGCTGATAGCTGCCGACAAGGAGCTGACAGATAAGCTGAGCTCGGTTATCGACTATAACAACAGTGTGATCGGTATGGCTGCCGAGGCTGTGCTTCTTACAAATGAGATAGGCGAACTCAATGCGCTGACAGGCAATGACGGCAGACTTAATGATATGAAAAATGCTGTCCTTGCAGTAAGTAGGCTGGGAAAGAACTATTTTGATAAGGAACTGGGTAAGAACACCTCGGTAATTAAGGCTGTATATGCAGAGGAAGCACTGGAAAAGCTTCGTGTTTCGGCTGAGAATTATGCCCGTCTGTACAAGAGGGACAAAACGCCTGTAGGAAAGAAAAATCTTGAATTTGCGGTAAGAATGCAGAACTTTGTAATTACCTCAAAGGAAAGACTGAGCAGGCTTTCGGGCTGGGCAGATGAGCCCGACTATAAGCTCAGAGACATTAAGACAGTCACCGATGAGCTTACCGAAAAGCTTAATCGCATCAGCAACGAAAAGAACAGAAGAGGTCTTGAAAAGGACTTATCAGGAACACTAAGAAAGCGCTTTGTCAGAACAGTGTCAGTTCAGGGCTTTGAAGATGTTATTGTAAGAGGCAACAGAGCCAAGGAGGGCGTATGGGGCGGAAGCAAAGCCTATGATGATGCTCTTGATTCGTTTGCAGAGGTTGAGACAGCTTACAGCACTTTACAGGCTTTAAAGGCTGACCCGACAGCAACAGCAGAGCAGAAGCTTAATGCTATACAGAATGTCCGTGACGCTGTAACAACAGCAGAGACAGGCATAGAGGCATACTTTGAACGTAAACGCAGCCAGAATATGATGCAGACAGGTGCGACCTATGATCTCAAGTCTCAGAGAAGAATAGATGTTATGAAAGATGCAAAGAGCTATCTTGAGGAATGTAAGAGCACAATGAATTTAGAGGAGCAGCAGGTTGCGCTCAGTCTTATCAGCATGGGCAAGGATACTAAGGAAGAAAAGAAGCCCGACAAGCCTGAAAAAGCATCCGAAGCAAACAGCGTACAGACCAAGATGAGAGAGCACGGCGAAAAGACCAAGGGTCAGTACAGCATGGTAGCTAAAAAGGCACTTGTCAGCATACAGCATCTCGGAGCTATGACCATAGCAGAGGAAAAGGGCGCAGAGCTCACTCAGAACGAGAGAGATGAAGCAGGCCTGCACATTGCATCTGTTATCTACTATGAGCTTGCTTTTGACGGCATTAAGATAAAAGATGCTCAGAGCACTAAAACCGATAAAACATATTATACCCAACAGATCGAGACAATCAGACACTCTCCGGCCTTTACGCAGGTGACCAAGGATCTTGACCGTGAAACGATAGCTGAAATTGCAGCTGACCCGAGAAAGATCACCAAGGCTTATAAGGACGCAGTAACCGAGCTCGGTCTTAAAAAAAAAGATAGCCTGGACGTGAACGCCCCGTTTGACAGAAAGAAGTTCAGCAGGAGCTTCGGATAAATATAAGCCCGATACATAGAGTTTTTCGGTGTATCGGGCTTTTTTGCACCCATTTGCGAGGTTTCGGGGTATATATTACAGAAGCAAAAAAATATCAGGAGGGGTAAATATGCCGAACAATGATAAAGAAAAAACCAATCATGTAAATACAGAGGACTTTGGATACAGTAAAATAACCGACGCTTATCTGGAGGTGCTCAGATCAAACTGGGCATGGACAAGAGAGTGGGTTAAGGTTAAGCCTGACCTTGAAAAGCTTGCCAAGATACACACTCAGTATGACAATAATGTTAAACTCCTCAGCAAGAGGATAGAGGAGTTTGAGAACAAGCACGCAGGAGATATGAGCTTTACAGGGGGCATTTCCGCAAATGTTCAGGGAATGGCATCGGGCGGATCGATCAGTAAGAATGTATCGCCAAAGGCAGGCGCATCGGCTGCGGAGACTTCCGAGAAGGAGAAAAAGAAGGCCGAGAAGCTTGATAATGACAAGTTCCTTATGGCAGCAATGATGAAGAAAAAGCACGTCAGTGACGCAGTTAAGCTGAAGGAGCAGAATGAGCGCATAGATAAGCTCACAAAAACTGTCGGGAAGTTCATCACTGTTCCTGTTCCAAAGCCTGAGGAGCTCAGCTTTGCTCAGAATGAGGAGGATAAGGCAGGCTACTTTGCTTCGATGTATGACAGCCTTATGGAGTCAAGAGACAAGCTTGCGGATTTTGCTGATGACCCCGAGGCCAAGAAGATACTTGAGGCGATCAATCTGAAGCTTACCGATCCTGTTTTGCTGAAGGAAATGTCATTGCTTGAAGAAGATGCAGAGCTTGAAAGGATAAACAAGTCTGCCGATATTGAGAGCTCGGTTACTAAGACTATAAGAATGGGTAACAAGGTATATGGAGAGGAGATAAATGAGCTTTCAGATGATCTTAGCGGAAAGGACTTTGAAGCTGAAAAGACAAGGCTTGAAAATTATGTCGCAAGGGTGATAGCTGAAAAGACAGCGAGAAACACTATCAAGGCGCTTACCCTTGACATGGAGGGTGAGGAGCTTAAAGCTGCGAGAGCAGAGCTGAAAAAGGAGCTTCTGAGCGATCAGGCAATAGCAGACAATACTGAATCGCTGAAGGAGCACCCCGGTATCAAGCATATGATGAAGGAAGTTAAAAATGTCAAGGATATAAAGGCGCTCTTCGGTAAGATAACAAACAACGATGCAAATGACCTTATAAAAGACCTTGCAGCACATACCGGTGCAGCTATCAAGGAAGAGAATGTTAAGCCTAAGCATGAGCCCGAAAAAACAATAGAAAAGCCAAAGCCTAAGATGACGATGAGGCCCAAGTGATCTACATTCACATAGCTTTGATAAGCAAACATAAAAAGCCCCGGCTTAGTCGGGGCTTTAGTTCTGCATTCAGTATGCTTATCTTTTCTTTTGATTATTCTTATCAGCAGTGTTCAGGCCGGCGAGCAATCCCTGCTGCGACAGCATATTTATAAGCTGCACCTTGATCGGCATATCATTAAGTCCGATATGCACTCCGCCAGATACCTCGTCAAGAGCGTCTTCGTTAAGCTCGCCCTCGGTCATATCAATATCATATCTCGCAGCACAGGCAACAATAGCCTCTACCTGATCATCACTGAGAACACCTGTATCAGCGCTTTTGTTAAGTATATCAAGAAGCTCTTCCTTTGCCTTGCTGTTTTCGCTGAATACCTTCGCAAATTTCTCCTCTGCGCTCATAGTATCCTCCTCTCTGCGCTAGTCCATTCTGTTTTTCAGATGCGCCAGCGCCTGATTATGCTTTACTTTAACCATTCCGTAGGAAATGTTCATAGTCTTCGATATCTCCGTAAGAGTAAGACCTTTATAATACCTCAGAACTATAATATCCCTCTGCTCCTGCGGCAGCTCTTCGAGTGCCTCCGCAAGGTCATAAAGCAGCTCCTCACTCTCCTGATCCGATACGGCAGCTTCCTCGGTCAGCTCAGAGGTCTGCTTCGAGGTTCTGAAAAAATCAGTCAATGTGTTTCTCGTAATAGTAAATATCCACGTTGAAATACTGCTTTTCGAGCTGTCAAAGCTGTCATACTTTGCATACACCTTTATAAACACATCGTGACAAATATCCTCAGCATCCTCCTTCGAGGTTATCCTGCTTCTGATATAAGCCATGACTTTATGGTGATACTCAGCATAAAGCTCTGATTTATCGGGTTGTTTAGAGGTAAGGGTTATCATAGTCAGTCCTTCTTATCTTGCGTAAGCCCCCTGAGCTTGCTGATATCAGGCTCACCCGCAGCGGATACCATCTCCAGATCATCTTCGGAGAGTTCCTTTTCGTAATAGCGTTTCTGAACATCGTCTATAATATCTGCAAGCTTTTTGTTGCCAAAGAATCTCTGACGGGCAAACAATTCATTAAGCTTATTCTCCATTATGATACATCTCCTTTGCCGAATTTGCCTGTCAGAACTCAGAGTCTAACCTGTGAGCTGTCCTTCTCCTTGCCGCGTTCCTCACATTTTGCGTTTTCGCAGACGAAAATACCTGTGACGCCGCCTCTTCTTTCCATTCTCACAAGTTTTACCTTCTTGCCGCATCTTTTGCAATATGCAATAAGGTTACCGTTCTTGTCAAAAGCTCCTCCGCTGACTGCTGCCAGTGTGTCAAGATCTAAAATTTCACTCATAGTTATTTACCTCCAATTTTTTATTACTTCGGTTATACCTCTGTATAAGTATATACGAAGCAGAAGCATAAAATGGCAATAGGAAAAGAAAAATATCATTGAAACAATTATATCACAAATTCCCTCCGATGTAAAGGGCTTGTTTCGGTTTTTATAAAAAACTCCCTCTCAAGCGCAGCCGCGCTTACGATGTCTCTCATTTGTTTTTCTTTCTCTGCTCAATCAGGGTGTTTCTCTCCCAGAACACTCCGTCAGTAAAGCCCTGAATGGTTTTATCGCTCTCTGCCATTTCAAGGCGCTCCTCAGTCCAGAGGCAGTACTGGTCTACGTTTTCTATTCCTATATAATGCCTGCCGAGCTTCTTTGCGGTTACGCTTGTAGTTCCCGAGCCCAGAAACGGGTCAAACACAACATCGCCCTCATCTGAACTTGCAAGAATAAGCTTTGCAATAAGCTTTTCGGGCTTCTGGGTCGGGTGCTCAGTGTTTTCGGGCATTGACCAGAAGGGTATCGTTATATCGTCCCAGAAATTCGACGGGCAGGTATCCCTGTAGTTGCCGTCTTCATATTCTGTCCAGCCCTTTGGCTCTCCGTTCTGGCGGTAGGGAGCTAAGACTTTTTTGCGCATCATCACAGCATCAAGGTTAAAGGTGTAGGATTTTCCCTTTGTTGCAAACCAGATATCCTCAAGGCAGTTTTTCCAGTTCGTTTTAGCACCTCTGCCCTTGTCTCTCTCCCATGTGATACGGGATTTTACGTTAAAGAATTCTCCCAGCACCCTGCCTATTATCAGACTGCTCTCCCAGTCACAGCACACATAGATCGATGCATCGGGCTTCATCAGCCTGCTCACTTCAGTGAGCCATTTTCGGGTGTATTCCTCATATTCCTCAGTCTTTTTCTTTGTGAAGCAGCTTCCTGCATAGCTTTTGGTCAGATTGTAGGGCGGGTCAGCAATTACGAGGTCTGCAAGCTCCCCCGGAAGCAGCGGCATCACCTCAAAGGTATCTCCCCTGACAGTCTTGTCCAGCACAGACTCAATGCTTTCAACGGAGCTTTTCACCTTTATGCACCTTGCAAGATATTTCAGGCCCTCGGACAGAGTAGTATTTATTGTTTTGTTATGCAGAGCTTTCTCCTTTGGCACAGCAAGTTCACCTGCTTTCTGTAAACTCCAAACATTATACCACAGCGCAAAGGCTTTTGTCAATTCCGGGCTTTACAGAAGCTCTTTAAAACCTGCTGCATATCCACGCTGCAAGCGCCGAAGCCGCAGGAAATATAACAATAAGCTTCAGCAGCTGGCTTTTCAGATCATAGCCGTATTTCTATTCAGATCAACGTGCATATAATATGCGGCTCGTCAGTATGATGACCTGACCGCGCTTCTGATTAGTCAAGACTAACTACGGATAATTATATCACAATATATTCCAAACGTCAATATATCCTCAAAAAGAAAGTTTCTGTCCTGCACACGCTGTCATCTAAATAAGAGCTTTTACCCCTTTACAAGTGCAGAAATCTGTGATATAATATATAGTTGTGTTGTACACAAAATAGATATTTAAGGATCGGTGTAAAATGAGCTTTTTGAAACGTCAGGGGACACTCCCCGGACAGCGGAAGAGGGAAATGTATAAATTCCTGTTTATTGCCGCGTTCCTCGGAATGAGTGTTTCGTTTATTCCGTCACTTATCGTAAATAAGGGTATTTTCCTTTATTACGGAGACTTCAACTCTCAGCAGGTGATGTTCTATCAGCACGCACACGACGCTGTCCGTGCGGGCAATATGGCATGGGACTGGGGAACCGACCTCGGCTCGGGCTTTGTGAACTCATATTCGTTCTATTTGCTGGGCTCGCCGTTTTTCTGGCTGACGACTATTTTCCCGTCATCGGTAGTGCCCTATCTGCTGCCGTGGCTGCTCTGTCTTAAAACGGCTGTAGCTGCCTGCACAGCTTATGCTTACATCAGGTACTTTTCCGACAACGTGGAAGCCTGCGCTATCGGCGGACTGCTTTATGCGTTCTCGGGCTTTCAGGCATACAATGTGTTCTTCAATCACTTCCACGATGCTACAGCGTTCTTCCCGCTGATGCTGCTCGCCTTTGAGAAGCTTGTCAAGGAGAATAAGAAGGGGCTTTTCGCTCTGACTGTGGCACTGTGCGCAACTATCAGCTATTTCTTCTTCGTGTGCGAGGTTGTATTCGTAGTTGTTTACTTCTTTATCAGATGTACGGATGAGCAGTTCGACATTGATATGAAGAAATTCGCAATGCTTATCGGTGAGGCTGTAATAGGAGTGCTCATTTCGGGCTTTATACTCCTGCCTGCGATAATAGACCTGTTCAACAACTACCGTGTAAACGAGAGGCTTTACGGGCTTGACCTTGTTATCTATGCGGAGAATGTAAGAATACCGCGTATTATTCAGGCGTTCTTTATGATGTCCGATATGCCTGCCCGTATCAATATCCTTAATTCCGACAGGGCTCGCTGGGCATCTCTCGCAGGATACCTGCCGATGTTCTCCATGGCAGGCGTTATCGCCTTTATGAGGACAAAGAGGTTCAAGCACTGGGCCACAAAGGCTGTCATTGTTTTCGGAATTATGGCCTGCGTACCTATACTCAACTCCTCGTTTATACTGTTTAACGCTTCTTACTATGCGAGATGGTACTATATGCCGATACTCATTATGTGTATGATGACGGCAGTAGTCCTCACAGATAACAAGGACGACCTCAAAAAGGGCTTTATTCCCTGTGCTGTTGCAGCGGCAATATTCTTAGGCATAGGAATGCTCCCGAAGGTAGAAGACGGAAAGACCGTATACGGAAAGGTGCCCGAGTATATCGAGCTTTACTATGTTCAGGCGGCTGTTACAATTATTATGACCGTTGCCCTCGGAGTGCTTATTTACTACATCGGAAAGCAGAAAATAAACTATATGAAGGTAGCTGTCGCAATGACGACAGGTGCCTGCGTGATCTGTATGGCTTCCTCGGTTATATACGGTGTTACTCAGGGAAATGACAATGCCGACTATATCAAGAGGGCTATAAACGGCGCTGACAACATCAACATGGAAAAGCTGGAGAAAAACTCCGAGTACTATGTTGACAAGAATAATTTCTACAGAATAGATACGTCGGAAAATGTCGATAACTGGTGTATGTTCTGGGGGCTGTCCTCTATGAGATGCTTCCACAGTGTAGTCAGCACCTCTATTATGGACTTCTACTCCTCTATCGGACAGACCCGTGACGTTGCGTCGAGAATGGAGCCCAAGCTTTATGCTCTGAGAAGCCTGTTCTCGGTTAAGTACTATTTCAAGGAGCTCCCCGAAAAGCAGAGGTCGGGCGAGGAGAAAATATCCACGCCGAAGACACTCTCTCAGCTGAAGGGCTTCAAGTATGTTGATACTCAGAACGGCTTTAATGTGTATGAAAACAAGTACTATGTGCCAATGGGCTTCACCTATGACTATTTCACCTTTGACAAGGACGTTCAGAATGCTTCCGAGGATCAGAGACCTAACATATTTATGAAGGCTCTGGTGCTTGATGAAAATCAGGCTGTAAGCTATGCAAGTCTGCTGCAGTACAAGAAGTTTGAGACTGCCGATTTCAGCGAGAACGAATACTATAAAAATGCTCTTGACAGAAGAGAAAGCGCCTGCGACACCTTTGAATATGATACTCACGGCTTTACAGCTACAGCAACTCTTGACAAGCAGAACCTTATGTTCTTCTCGGTACCTTATGACGAGGGCTGGACTGCCAAGGTAAACGGCAGAGAAACAAAGATCGAGAAGGTAAGCTACGGCTTTATGGCTGTGCTCTGCCCCGAGGGTGACGTTAAGATCGAATTCACATACAAGACAAGAGGAGCAAACCTCGGTCTGCTGATGTCGGGCGCAGGTGTTGTAAGCTTTATAGGCTATATGGCTTATGACTATAACAAGAGAAAGACGCTTCAGCCTGCAGGAAAGCCAAAGAAGAAAAAAGCTCCTGTCTCAGACAAGCCGAAGGCTGAAAAGACGGAAGAGGAAAACTCTGTTGACACCCTAAAGGAGGACAGCACTGATGTATCAGAATGAGAAAAAAATATCAAGCGAGGAGCTCTTCAAAGGAGTGGTTATACACCTCACCCGTGACGAGGTAGAGCTTGAAAACGGCTACAAGGCGACCAGAGAGGTCATTCATCACCCGGGCGGTGTGTGCATAGCCGCCCTTGATGAAGAGGAAAATATCTTTATGGTAAAGCAGTTTCGCTATCCTTTTTCGACAGCTCTGACCGAGCTGCCCGCAGGAAAGCTTGAGTACGGAGAAGACCCCCTCAAGTGCGGAATAAGAGAGCTCAAAGAAGAGATCGGTGCAGAGGCAGAAAATATGATATACCTCGGCTGTCTGTACCCGACAGTGGCATATGATACCGAGATAATCCATATGTATCTTGCAGAGGGTCTTTATTTTGGTGAGCAGGACCTTGATGACGGAGAGTTCCTTGACGTTATAAAAATGCCTCTCAGGGAAGCCTATGAAATGGTAATGAATAACCGGCTCCCCGATGCAAAAACTCAGCTTGCTGTGCTTAAAGCTTATGCATACAAGCATGGCTCGGACAACAATTAAGGCAACACCGCTTATATTGAAGTACTTGACATTTAGGCTTTATTATAGTATAATATAATAGTGTTTTTGTATATTTGAGATACATTGCGTGAGAGCACAGGAAAGTAAAAGACTACGAAAAAACAGTAAAGGTGATTGATAATGGGTCTATTTGATAAGGTGTTCGGCAACTATTCAAAGAAGGAGCTCGCTAAGATCGAGCCGATCAAGAATAAGGTGCTTGAGCTTGAAAGTAAATATGAGGCTATGTCAGACGAGGAGCTCGGTAAACAGACCGAAGTGCTCAGAGGTAAGCTCGATGAGCTGTCTACTCTCGATGACGTGCTGCCCGATGCGCTCGCTGTATGCCGTGAGGCCGCATGGAGAGTGCTCGGCAAAAAGCCCTTCCCCGTACAGATTATCGGTGCGATAGTTCTTCATCAGGGCCGTATCGCAGAGATGAAAACAGGTGAGGGTAAAACTCTCGTTGCGTGTCTTGCCGCTTATGCTAATTCGCTGACAGGCAAGGGCGTTCACGTTGTAACGGTAAATGACTTCCTCGCGAAGTTCCAGTCCGAGGAAATGGGCAAGGTGTTCCACTTCCTTAATACATCTATAGGCGTTGTCCTCACAGGTATGGACAAGGAGACCAAGAAGCAGGCTTACAATGCCGATATTACTTACGGCACTAATACCGAGTTCGGCTTTGACTATCTGCGTGATAATATGGTCATCTACAAAAAGGACAAGGTGCAGAGAGAGCACGCCTTCGCTATCGTCGATGAGGTTGACTCTATCCTTATAGATGAGGCAAGAACTCCGCTTATTATTTCGGGTCAGGGCGACAAGTCAACTACACTCTATTCCGAGGCTGACAGGTTTGCAAAAACGCTGAAGCCTATTACAGTCGTTGAGATGGACGACAAGGCAGATAATGACCTGCTCGACGGTGATTATATCATTGATGAGAAGGCTAAGACCGCAACCCTTACCAAAAGCGGCGTAAAGAAGGCTGAGAAGTGGTTCCATATCGTGAACCTTATGGATCAGGAGAATATGACTATTTCTCACCATGTAAATCAGGCTATCAAGGCTAACGGCGTTATGAAAAACGGTGTTGACTACATCGTTAAGGACGGTGAGGTGCTTATCGTTGATGAGTTCACAGGCCGTATCATGCAGGGCAGACGTTTTAATGACGGTCTGCATCAGGCTATCGAGGCTAAGGAGAACGTTGAGGTAAAAAGAGAGTCAAAGACTATCGCTACCATTACATATCAGAACTATTTCCGTCTGTACGGAAAGCTTTCGGGTATGACAGGTACTGCTCTTACCGAGGAAGACGAGTTCAGAGAGATCTACAAGCTCGATGTTATCGAGGTGCCTACCAACAAGCCCGTAATAAGAATAGATCACCCCGATGTTGTATACAAGACCGAGAAGGGCAAGTTTAATGCAGTTATTGAGCAGATAATCGAGTGCCATAAGAAGGGTCAGCCTGTTCTGGTTGGTACTGTTTCAATCGAGAAGTCGGAGTATCTGTCAAGACTGCTGAAAGCAAAGGGCATAAAGCATGAGGTCCTCAATGCAAAGCACCACGATAAGGAAGCATTTATCGTAGCTCAGGCAGGTAAGTTCGGCTCGGTTACTATTGCTACTAACATGGCAGGCCGTGGTACCGATATACTCCTCGGCGGTAACGCTGAGTACAGAGCGCTCCAGGACGTTCAGAAGCAGGGCTACAGCGAGGAATGTGCTGTTGAGGCTTCGGGCTTCTCGAATACTGATGACCCCGATGTGCTTGAGGCAAGAAAGCTTTACAGAAAGGCTTATGAGAAATATTCCGAGGAGATAAAGGAGCTTGCCGAAAAGGTAAAGGAAGCAGGAGGACTTTACATTATCGGTACTGAAAGACACGAATCCAGACGTATAGACAACCAGCTCAGAGGACGTTCAGGCCGTCAGGGAGACCCGGGTGAGAGCACCTTCTTCCTCAGCCTTGAAGACGACCTTATGAGAATTTTCGGCGGTGAGCGTATCACAGCTATGATGGACAGGCTCAACGTTGATGAGAATACACCTATCCAGTCGAAGATGCTGTCGGGAGTTATTGAATCCTCGCAGAAGAAGATCGAGGGCAGAAACTTCAACATCAGAAAGAACGTCCTTAATTACGATGACGTTATGAACACTCAGCGTGAGATCATCTACGGTCAGAGACAGCGCGTGCTCGACAGCGGTGTTGAGGGCGGCTCCGATCCTGACGGTGCAGTTCTCCATGAGGATATTATCACCATGATAAAGGATTTCGTGGCAGACTCTGTTAATATGTATCTTGTGGGTGACATCACCGATGACTGGAACTTACAGGGACTTAAAGACAGACTTATGGGACTTATCACAGTCGAGAGCGACTTTGAATACACACCGCAGGAGCTTGATGATCTGACCCGTGAGAAGATCATTGACCAGCTTACAGAGAGAGCTCTGAAGATCTATGAGAAGAGAGAAGAGGACCTTTCTACACCTATCCTCAGAGAGATCGAGAGAGTTGTGCTTCTTAAAGTCGTAGATACAAAGTGGATGGATCACATCGACGATATGGAGGAGCTCAAGCGTGGTATCGGACTGCGTTCCTACGGTCAGAGAAATCCTGTAGTTGAGTACCGTGTTGAGGGTATGGATATGTTCGATGACATGGTAGCATCGATCCGTGAGGATACAGTAAGAATGCTCTTCACCGTACAGGTAAGGCAGAACAATGCACCTAAGCGTGAGCAGGTATTAAAGCCTGCCGAGCACCATAATATCACGGTGAGAAAGAATAAGAAGAGAAAGAACAGCTAAAAAACAGCAGGCTGACCAATCGGTCAGCCTGTTTTTATGCGCTCAGTATGAATCTAATTCGTCAACATTTTCAGAGATACTGCCTGCCTCTGTGTGATAACGCTCACGTCTTTGGTCTTCGGGAATGTCAAAAACGGTTTCATCATCGGTTTTGCTTCCTGCCAGATACATGAATGTGGGATATAAATCCTTATGTGAGATCGGTGCTTTTGATACATTTAATTCACCGCTTTCTCCTGCTCTCTTAATCAATAAAAGCGGAGTCAGTCCCAATTCTGCCTTAGGCAGAGTTGGCTCGCCCTTTTGCCTAAGTCCGTGATCCGCAAGTATAATGATGTCGGAGTTATCGTACACGCCGCCCTTTTTGAGCAGCTCCAGATACTCAGCCAGCATTTTATTTATACCGATTGCAGTGTCAAATGCGTTGTTGTTGCCCTCTTCATTACTTGTGAGGTCAGATGTCAGTATACGAGGATAGTGAAGTCCGTCAAGGTAAATGAACTTGAAGCAAGGTTCATCGGTGAGCTCTATTGAATCGGGCAGCGATTTGTAGAAAACAGTATTATCACTGTCCCACTTGACCAGACCATCCTTATCCGGATCATAGGTTATAAAGTTCTCAAAATCTTTTGTATCCATCCAGAAGGGCTTTTTCAGCACTGACGGCATCAGCTTGTATGCCGAGAATTTCATAAGCAGGCCAAAGAAGGCAGTTTCATCTTTTGGTTTGAGATGTACAGCGTCGGTGTTTTGTGAGTATGTGTCATAAATTTTATCTGCGAAAAGGCTGACAGAAGAATACAGATCAGTTTTGAAGCCGTTATCTGAAAGAGCTTTGAAAAAATCCTCATTGTAGTAATGTCGGCTCTTGATTTCATCATCCTCAGCTGTAAACATATACGGAACAGCCTCTAAAGTGCCCGAATGCATTCCTATTGTATTTGAATAGAAAGTAAAGCCGCTGAACTTGTTTATCGTTTCAGGGTCCTGCTCCATAGCATTTTCAAAGCAGTGAAGGTCGTATTCATCGGTAAGAATAATAATAAAATTTTTACTGCTTGAGTATTTCCATATATCTTTATTGGTTACTGCGACCTGCATATCGCTGCCGGTTCTGATATAAGGGGCGGCGATTATCTGAGTTACAGTAGAAACGGTCAGCATAAACAGAATGGCTGAGGAGACTATTATAAACGCGCGGTATATAAGTCTGTAGAAAAGCCTGCGGAATATAAACGGCAGTGCTATCAGTAATGCCCATACAATAATCTCGATGATTATCCAAAGCGGCTGTTCGTTATACGGTGTTCCGTCAAGCCTATGCAATCTTAATGAAAAAAAGTTTGATTCAATATATAATGCAAGCCCTAAGCCTGTCCAGATACAGCAGCAGATCTCCTTTGCCTTGCCTTTGGTCAGAGCGCAGGAAAGAAACACTATTGTGAATGTTAAAGCAGCAATGGGCAGAAGTCTGATAATAACAGGGATCAGACCTACAGTATAGTCATTCTGAATTGAAAAAAACAATTCTATCGGCTGGTAAACAACTGCTGCTGCGGTAAAAAACAGTGCAATTAATGCTGCTGCAAGCAGATGCCTTCCGCTTTTTTCGGCTGTTTTTTCTTGCTTAGACATTTGCTGCCCTCCGATCGTTTTATTGCATATAATTAGTGCTATTGTCATTTGATATGCTGAAAACCCAAATCTGAAAAGAAATGGGTTTTAAAAAAGCTTTATTCATCATTGTATTCCGACGTTATATCCAGGTACTCCTCCAGCGAAAGCCCGCTGTCGGTAATTTCCTTAGCAAGCTTTGTTCCGAGATAGCGTATATGCCAGGGCTCGTAGGTGTAGCCTGTGTACTTGTCCTTCCCCTCGGGAAAGCGGATTATAAAGCCGTATTCGGGGCAATGCTCAGTCAGCCAGTCGGCCTCGGCAGAGCCCTCAAAGCCGAAGCTTGTGTCGTTTACATCAAAGGCAAGCCCTGTCTGATGCTCTGAGTGCCCGGGTCTTGAGGAGACTTCATCAGCCGCTTCGGTGCCTCTCTCCGAAGCATAGCCGTTATAAAGCTCTTCCTGCTCCTGATAGGAACGGTATCCCGAATTTATCCATAGGCTTATTCCGTCAGCGGAGGCTGCCTCAGCCATTTCATTGAAGGCATTCAGCGCCACCTGACTTACCCCGGGGTCATAGTCCTCGGGCAGGGAATAGGTTTTATTCACAATAAGAATATCATCAACAAAGGTCATTCCGTTGTTCTGTTCTATCTTATGCTTGGATTCCTGCTCTTTTTCCACAGCCTTTGATGAGCTTTCAGCCTTGCTCTCGGTCTTCTTAGTCACGGACTTGATCTCAGTACTGACTGTCGAGGAGCTTTCCGAAGCTGCGGCATTACTCCTGCTTTTGTAAACTACTATAGATATGATAATCATTATGACCGTTACTAAGGCACAGAAAGCTATAATACGGTTTTGTCTTATACGGATCTGTTCGGCTCTTTTTCTTGCGGCACGTTTTCTTTCAGCTTCGAGCCTTCTTCTCGTGACCTCAGCTTCGAGCTCCTCGTCTTCGGTCATTGAGCTGTAATATTTCTTTTCCTGAGTGTTATCTCCTGTTTCCTGTCTGCTTTTTTCAGCCTTGACAGAGTCGGCAATTATGCTCTTCCACATTGGCTCATTCATACGCAGACCTCCTGACATTTTGGTTTACCATACTATTATAGCATACTTTACTTGTCTTTGCAAGTCAAAAAAAAGACCCCGAGGGGTCTTTTTTTATTCATCAGGGAGAGTTATCACTCTGCCTTCTTCGAGAGAAACGGGCAGATCAATAAGCCTCTGATTCTCAGAGCCCCTGAATTTAAGCATCAGGTTTCTCTTTTCAAGCATGAACTCTCCGTCAACAAGCACATCTATGAGCGACAGAAACTCGTCTGTTACCTCTGTGCGGTAGCCGTTTCCTGCGTCCTTTAAGAGGTCCTTTTCAAGTGTACAGCCTGTGTAGCACCAGACGTTCTTCTGAGGGAGCTTTTCTCTTATCTCACGCAGGAAGGGCAGCAGAGCTCTCTGATTGTCGGGCTCCATAGGCTCACCGCCCAGAAGCGTCAGACCCTTGATATATGACTTTGAGAGGGCGGCTATAAGCTCCTTACAGGTGTCCTCGGTGAAGGGCTGTCCATAATCAAAGCTCCATGTCTCGGGCTGAAAACAGCCTTTACAGTGGTGTCTGCACCCCGATACGAACAGAGTTACCCTTACACCGGGGCCGTCAGCGATGTCGGTCTTTTTTATTGCACAGTAGTTCATAAGGCCTCCTATAATAAGACCCCCTCCCATTGAGAGGGGGCTTTTTTCAGTAAAGTGCAGAGCTGCTTACAGGTGCAAAACTCTGTCCATTATTTCCTGAGTTCTGCCCTGGTTCCAGAACTGTGTTCCGATATATCCGCAGGTACGTCTTGCTACATTGAGCTTGCTCTGGTCTCTGTTGCCGCAGTTCGGGCACTCCCAGATGAGTTTGCCGTCTTCCTTGACGATCTGTATCTCACCGTCAAAGCCGCATACCTGACAGTAATCGCTCTTTGTGTTGAGCTCGGCATACATGATGTTGTCATATATAAACTGCATTACCGCAAGCACGCCCTCAATGTTCTGCTGCATATTGGGTACTTCAACATAGCTGATAGCTCCTCCCGGAGAGAGTGCCTGGAACTGAGACTCAAAGCTCAGCTTATCGAATGCATCTATCTTCTCAGTAACGTGAACATGATAGCTGTTTGTGATATAGTTCTTATCGGTAACACCCTCGATTATACCGAAGCGTGTCTGTAAGCACCTTGCGAACTTATATGTAGTGGACTCCAGCGGAGTGCCGTAAATGCTGAAATCTATGTTTGTCTCAGCCTTCCACTTAGCGCAGGCATCGTTGAGGTACTTCATAACCTCCAGAGCGAACGGAGTGGAGTTAGGGTCTGTATGAGATGCACCTGTCATATATCTTACGCACTCGCACAAACCTGCGTAGCCGAGAGATATAGTTGAATATCCGTCATAAAGAAGCTTGTCGATAGTCTCTCCCTTTTCAAGTCTTGCGAGAGCACCGTTCTGCCAGAGTATAGGCGCAACATCGGAGGCTGTACCCTTGAGTCTCTCATGTCTGAGCATGAGGGCTCTTCTGCAAAGCTCCAGCCTTTCATCGAAGATTTTCCAGAACTTCTGCATATCCTTGCCCGAGGAACAGGCAATATCAACAAGGTTCAGCGTTACAACGCCCTGATTGAAGCGTCCGTAGTACTTGTGCTGACCGGGCTTATAGTTTTTGGCCTTTGCTATATTGCCTATGCCCTTATCGGTAAATCTGTCGGGGGTGAGGAACGAACGGCAGCCCATGCAGGTATAAACATCTCCGCCCTTGAGCTCTCTCATAACCTTTGCGCTGATGTAGTCGGGCACCATTCTCTTTGCTGTGCATTTTGCGGCAAGCTTTGTAAGGTACCAGTACTTAGTGCCTTCCCTTACGTTGTCCTCGTCAAGAGCATAGATAAGCTTCGGGAAGGCAGGAGTAATAAACACTCCCTTTTCGTTCTTAACGCCCTGAATACGCTGTCTGAGCATTTCCTCGATAATAGCTGCAAGGTCATCTCTGGTCTGACCCTCGGGCACTTCATCAAGGTACATAAAGATCGTTACAAACGGAGCCTGTCCGTTAGTAGTCATAAGTGTGATGACCTGATACTGTATCATCTGCACACCCTGAACTATCTCGGCCTTGACTCTCATCTCGGCAGCTTTGTTGATGGTCTCCTCATCAGCAGGCAGACCCAGCTCTTCAAATTCCTTCTTTACCTCTCTGCGGTACTTGTCTCTCGACACCTGAACAAAGGGTGCTAAGTGCGAAAGCGTAATGCTCTGGCCGCCGTACTGAGAGGAAGCTATCTGAGCTATAGCCTGTGTTGCGATATTGCAGGCAGTGGAAAAGCTGTGAGGCTTCTCTATCATTACCTCGCTGATAACTGTGCCGTTCTGGAGCATATCCTCAAGGTTTACCAGACAGCAGTTATGCATATGCTGAGCAAAATAATCAGCATCATGGAAGTGAATAAGACCCTTCTCGTGAGCCTCAACTATATCATCGGGGAGTAGAAATCTCTTAGTAATATCCTTGCTGACCTCGCCTGCCATATAGTCTCTCTGAACGGAGTTTACAGTAGGGTTCTTGTTGGAGTTCTCCTGCTTGACCTCTTCGTTCTCGAAGTTCAGAAGCGAGAGTATCTGCTTGTCGGTAGTATTAGCCTGACGCACAATAGAACGCTCATATCTGTAGGTGATGTAGTGCTTTGCAACGGTGTACTTTCCGTGCTTCATGATGTCGGCCTCTACCCAGTCCTGAATAGTCTCGACATCCATAGCCCTGTCCATCTGACCACAGCGGTCCTCGATATCCTTGGCTATATCCTTTACTTCCTTCTCAGAGAGCCTGTCAGGCTCGTCAACGGTGATGTTCGCTTTCTTGACAGCATTCTCGATCTTTACTCTGTCAAAAACGTTTTCCACACCGCTTCTCTTGATGATCTTCATGCTTTTCTCTCCCTTACAGTAATTGCAAAAATTCTGACTGAACCACTACATATTGTGGCCGCTATATTTATTAACATCATCATATCGAACATTTACTATTATACCATACCTGCTAAATAAGTCAATAGGTCCGAGTAAAAAAAAGTGCCAAATTTGAAAATCCAAATTCAGCACCTTTGCACAATTAGTTAACGGGCAGAAATTTATGAACGAACTCAGTCCTCGACAATGCTCTTGACCGGGGCACTGTCCTTGATCTGCTGCTTTCTTTTCCTGATAAGCAGAAGCCTTATTACCGTGATTAAAAGCAGTGCAAACGAGATAACACCTATCACGATAACAGGGTAAAACCTTAGCATATAGTCCTTATCCATATCCATGAGGGCGGGCTCTACGGTGTGGGTGGCAAGGTAGTCCTTTATCTTGTTTATAAGATAGCTTCCGCCCTTGAGATACGCAGCCATTCCGCCCACACAAAGAGCAAAGGCAATAAAGTACTTCTTAAAGAAGGTCAGGAACAGCCCTGCTGTCATAGCGGCAACACCTGTTACAAAAGCCCAGAGCACCCACTTCGGGGGTGTAGGCTCTATGTACTTGCCTGTAATACCAATTATAGTGATGAAGCCGTAGAAAAAGACCGAGTAGCCGTATCCGACGAGCATAAGTATCTTCAGTATAAGGTAGTAAACGCCCTCGTCCTTGATACCGCCCTTCTTTTTCATTCTTTTTACAGAACGGCTTTCTTTTTTGCCTTCTTCAAATTCTTCCTTTTCTCTTTTCTCTTCAAGCTCAGCCTGCTTTTTCAGTCTGTCCTGTTTAGCCTTCTGAGCTTTAAGCCTGTCCTTTTTTGACATATTATACCTCTTTTATGGTTTATGATTAACAGGAAGCCTTAAATATGAAACTTCTCAATAGGGATCCATGCCTTGACCTCAGAAAGCTTGATAGAGCCGCCTCTTGACTGTGCAAAGCACCCGGGGAGGCCCTGCTCCGTGTAGTATGAACCCTCATCCCAACAGCCTGCGGAGAGGCTTCCGTCATCCATTATGACAACATATACTTCAAATTCCTCGGGCATATTTTTGCCGTCATTCAGAATAAAATCAGTGAGTGTTACGCTGTATTTTTCAGCCATAGCTAATATCTCCTTATGATATTTTTGAAATTAATAACAATATAAAATATTATAACACAGATCGTCTGAAATATCAACACCAAATTTCGTAACTTCTCTTTTCCAAGACAAATAATACTTGTGAGCGAAGCTGAATTAAAAATGTTCGGCGGTCAAAAATAAAAACAGCGATCAAATTATGAAAGGATAATAAAAATGAAAAGACTTATAAAAACCACAGCTATCACCTCGGGGGCGCTTATGCTCACGCTTCTGAGCGCAGTCGGCTATTACGGAAGGGCTTTGCCTGACACCTATAATGTATGTCGGGGTGAGCACCTTACAATTCACAGTACTATTCCGATAACGGCTGAGCGTTCTCGGCAGACGGCGGTTGAGGCTTTTGGTAATGCTGAAAGCTCAGACTCTACACTTATGCTTTTGGGCGCATTGCCGATAAAAGACGTTAAAACACACAGTGCTCAGCGCCCTTATGCTGTGCCGGGCGGAGAGCCGATAGGCCTAAGGGTGCTTTCAGACGGGGTCATAGTTGTTGATATACAGGAGGTCGGAGGGCGTTCTCCTGCAAAGGAAGCAGGCATCAGGGTAGGTGATGTTATCAATGAGGTCGACGGAGAGATAATTTCGGGCAACTCCGATCTGGCGAAGGCTTTTTCCGAGAGTCTGGGTCAGCCCTGTGATGTGAAGATAGACAGAGGCGGCAAAGCTATGACACTGGAGCTTGAGCCTGAGCTTTCGGAGGGGAGCTATAAAGCAGGCTTATGGGTGCGTGACTCATCTGCAGGGATAGGCACTCTGACCTTTTATGAGCGCTCTACAGGGGCTTTTGCGGGGCTGGGGCACGCAGTCTGCGACAGTGACACAAGGCAGGAAATAGGCCTTGCAGAGGGCACTGTGGGCGAGATAAAGCTTACCGGTATCATAAAGTCGGAGTCGGGCTCTCCGGGGCAGCTGATAGGGGAGTTCAGGAATTCTGCCTCAATAGGAGAGATCAGGGAGAACAGCTCCGAGGGTGTTTACGGCACGCTGGAGAGCGACCCTGTAAAGGATAAGGCTGAGCTTCCGATAGCTTTTCCGTACGAGATTGAAGAGGGCGAGGCACTTATGCTTACAAGCGTTGACGGGACAGGAGCTAAGGCGTACACAGTGGAGATAGAGGAAGTAAACCTCTCAGACGGTGCTGAGCATGATATGGTAATTCATGTTACCGATGAGCGCCTTATCGACTGTGCAGGCGGTATTGTTCAGGGAATGAGTGGTTCTCCTCTTATCCAGAACGGCCGTATAGTCGGGGCGGTAACTCATGTGTTTGTTGATGACTCTACCGGTGGCTATGCGATCTTTGCCGACAAAATGTACTCACATTTGCGTGAATTTGACTAGCTTCGGGCAGAAAGTGCAGGTTTTGCGATGAAAAATCGAAAAATGTCGGAACATTCAAAAATTTCGGGAATATGAATAATATATGTAAATCTGTTGGTTATATAATACAAATATGTCGCAAAAAATATGACGATTTATCCAAAAAACTATTGATTTTGAATGTTTAATGTGTTATGATAAAACTCGTGAGAGGGGCAGAGAGGCTCCTCTGAAATGACATATAAAACGGAGGAATCAATATGACAAGCAAGATCAAGATACTGATAGGAGACGACACAGCACAGTACGGAGTTTCGTGCGCAGCATCACTGAGGGCGCTGGGCTTCTTCGTAATAACAAGGCAGAAAGACGGCACAGTAATTTACGATGCAATCAGAAACGAACAGCCTGACGTTGTCATTATTGACGCTGTAATGCCCGGGCTTGATGCGATAGAGCTTATCAGAAAGATAAAAAGCTCAAACTACAAGCAGCCGAAGTTCATAGTCACGAGTGCGTATGAGAACTCGTTCATAGAAAATCAGGTTATGAACTCGGGGGCATCGTACTTTATGCTCAAGCCCTTTGACGTTAAGGTGCTGGGCGACAGGATAAAGTCAATGCTTGATATAGGAACGGACAGCGGAAACGGACTGCCTATGAGCCCTAGGTCAAGCTTCAATCTGGAGATAGTAGTCACAGACATGATACATCGGATAGGTGTGCCTGCGCACATAAAGGGGTATCATTATCTGCGGGAGGCTATAATGCTGTCGGTTGAGGACAAGGAAATGCTGGAGAGTGTGACAAAGCTATTGTATCCTGCGGTGGCAAAAAAATTCTCGACCACGCCTTCACGGGTCGAGAGAGCAATACGTCATGCAATAGAGATTGCATGGGACAGGGGCGATGTAGATGTACTTAACAGCTTTTTCGGATACACGGTAAACACGGGCAAGGGCAAGCCCACAAACAGCGAATTCATAGCGCTGCTGGCAGACAAGATCAGCCTTAAATACAAGACCACGGTAGCGGTATGATTTTCGGGTAACGGGGAACAGGTTAAATGTAATAGTTAAGGCTCCGAAAGATCGGAGCCTACTGCTTTGTTAATTCCGCACTCTCTATCTCTGCGGTCAAGGCAGGAGAAGTCAAAGCAAAAGTGCGTCGCGTATTAGCCGTGCGGCGAGCACTGCAGGGTTTTCCCTGCAAAAAGACCCTGCAGGCAATAAACCTGCAGGGTCTTTCTTTGTTTAGTGATACAATATAATCAGGCGTCCTGTTCCTTCATCTTAGCAAAGCACTCGCTGCAATAAACAGGGCGATCCTCTCTGGGCTTGAACGGGATAACAGCTTCGCCGCCGCAAGCTGCACAGACTGCTGTATAGGTCTGTCTCTCAGCTCTGTTTGCTGCCTTTCTTGCATCTCTGCAAGCCTTGCATCTCTGCGGCTCGTTTACAAAGCCCTTTTCAGCATAGAACTCCTGCTCTCCTGCTGTAAATACGAACTCGTTGCCGCATTCCTTGCACACCAATGTCTTGTCTTCGTACATAATTCCAACCTCGTTTGATAAATTTTGCTCGGGTCGGACTTGCACCGACACCCTTGATTTCAATGCTCTTCAATTAAGCTACCGAGCCGTTTCCCAGAGTATGCTCCTCAGCTTTCTTTTTGCCCTCTGTATCGCATTGTCAACGGACTTCACGGAAACATTCAGCCTTTTTGCAATATCCTCATAGGACATCTGATCTGCAAACAGCATAAAAGCACTCCACTCCAGCGGAGAGAGCTCCCTTGCTATCCTTTCATAAAGCTCCCTTGCCTCTTCCTTTTCGACTACGATCCTTTCAGGGTCAGTCTCCTCGGCGGCATAAAAGTCATCAATATTGCCCTCGTCATCAGTTATCGGAGAATTCTTCCCCAACTCCGAGAGCATCTTATTCCTTATACACCTTGAAGCATAGGTCGCAAACTTCGCCCCCTTATCGGGAGAATAGCTTCTTACAGCCTTAATGAGCGCCATAGTACCTTCCTGCGCAAGATCATCTCTCGCAGTTCCCGAAAACTGCCCTGACAAATAATGCACCACAGGCAGATACCTCTTTACAAGCTCACTCAAAGCCTCTATATCCGTTACCGCTGCACCGACCAGCTCTTCGTCGGGAAGCTCCGAAAATGATACCAGTTTATTGCCTTCCATTTCTTCGCACTCTCCGAAAATACACGCCGATCCACACAAACTCATACAATTATCATATCACCACGCACCCAAAAAGTCAAGCAAATTTGACGATTAAGCGCGTTTCTCCCAAATATTTGTAACAAAGCACAGTTTCGGCAATTTCTAATTGTAAACTTTAACAAACATCAAATATTGACCGACCATAACTAATTACGGTCGGTCATACTTATCCTATCTTATACTGAGCTCTTCCGCTCTCAAAAATATCTCCGCCATAGCAGTCATCAGCCACCACAAGAGGGAAGTCCTCCACCGTAAGCTTCTTTACTGACTCACATCCCAGATCGTCAAAGGCTACCACCTCGCATGAGGTTATGCACTTGCAAGCCAGTGCGCCCGCACCGCCCACAGCACACAGATACACAGCCTTGTTCCTGACTACCGCATCTCTTACTTCTTTAGAGCGCTCGCCCTTGCCTATCATTCCTGCCAGACCAAGGTCTAAAAGCCTTGGCGCAAACCTGTCCATTCTGCCCGAGGTTGTCGGTCCGCACGAACCTATCGGTCTGCCTTCGGGAGCAGGTGTCGGCCCGGCATAGTAAATCACAGCCCCTTTAAGAGGTATCGGAAGCTCCTTACCCTCATCAAGCAAAGCTGCAAATCTCTTATGAGCCGCATCTCTTGCGGTATAAACTGTACCGCTCAGCAATATCTTATCACCACAGCGGAGCTCGGGACTGACAGCCCCAAGCTCCTGCGCATTAACTCTTAAAATTTCAGCCACGGTATTATTCCTGCTCAGCATCTTCTACAAGAGAAAGACCGTCATCAATAAGATCTCTTGCATTATTAACAGCACCAATGCTGTTTCCGTACAGGTCATTCAGGGTTGTAACAAGCTGCTGTACGGTATCATTAAGTGATGTAAACTGTGTCTTAACCTTGTTTCTGATATCAGCCGACTCAGATCTGATATTAGCGGCATCATTCTTAGCCTTCTCAACGATCTGCTCTGCTTCCTTCCTGGCCTGGAAGTTCATATCATCAGCATTCTTCTTAGCCTCAGCGAGCTTAGCAGCAGCATCTCTGTCAGCGGCAGTTCTGGTCTCCTCAGCATAGTTGTCAGCCTCAACTGTCTGCTCCTGAGCATACTTGTCAGCCTCAGCCTTAGTGCTTGCAGCATAAGCGTCAGCAGAAGCTCTGTCCTCATCAGCTCTTGCCTGAGCATCGCTTACAGTCTTCTGAGCCTGAGCATTAGCATCAGCAATAATCTGATCCTGCATCTGCTTGGTCTCGTCTTCCATCTGCTTAGCAGCCTTCTTAGCCTCAGCAACTACCTTATTAGCAGTATTCTGAGCCTCAATGAACACGCTTCCGATATCGAAGTTCGGAGTAGCGCTTGCCGAGCCTGCATTAGCCTCAGCCTGCTCAAGCTTTTCCTTCAGGTCCTCGATCTCCTGATTCTGCTTCTCGATCTCAGCGTCCTTCTCGGAAACCTGCTGCTCATAGTCAGCAATACGAACCTTCATTGTATCTGTGCTTGCCATAAGCTCAGCATTCTTCTTGTTAGCATCTTCAAGCTTAGCATTAGCAGCCTCGAGCTTATCCTCAAGCTCCTTTTTTCCCTCGAAGTCACCCTGCTGAACGTTCTCACTCTGTTTTTCGAGACGCTCAATAGTTTCCTCCTGATCCTTTACTTTAGTCTCAAGATTATAAATCTTTGATGTAAGGTCGTCAACATAAGCCAGAACGTCCTGCTTATCGAAGCCGCCGACTCTTACCGTTCTTAAATATCCATTACTTGCCATAGCGATTCCTCCCAAAATTTTTATATTAATATAATTATACTATAAAAGTTTATTTTTTTCAACAGAAATGTACACTTTTAATAAATTTCATTATTCCGTACAAATTTGTTTAATTATTTTATTCAAAATGCCAAGTCTGCTGTTTTTGACCATAACTATTATATCAAAAAACTAAGAAAATTTCAAGGGATTTAACGAAAAAATTTCTTTTTTTCTGAAATTTTCAAAAACTATCACGGATTTTCTGAAAACGTTTTCGCGCAAGAGGTGTGAAAAGGCGGACCGCTTACGATCCGCCCGTAAAATCCGGTTACGAACTTATTTATTCTTGAAAATATTGAAGATATCGTCGTAATAATCAGTATTTCCTGCAGCCTTAACCCCTGCTCTCTGCATAGCCTCTGCATCTGCCTTAGCATCAGCGGCCTTTCTTGCAGCAGCATCACCTGCATTAGGTGCGAAGCTTGAAGTAAAAGGTCTTGCGGGCTGCTCAGCAACAGGCTGGTCGCCTCTGTCAATAAAGTCAGCGGCAATAACTGTAACGTCCATGCTGTCCTTGGAATCGGGATCCGTACCGTTACCGAAGATTATCTCAGCGCCCTCATCAGCAGCATCTGCGATAGCTGCGGTAAGCTCATCCATGTCGCTGATAAGAAGATCCTCGCTCATTGTTACATTTACGATAAGTCTTCTTGCGCCTGTGATAGATGTCTCAAGCAGGTCTGAAGCTACAACCTGAGAAATAATATCAGCAACCTTATCCTTGCCCTCGCCGTGGCCAAGAGCGATATGAGCTCTTCCTGCGTTCTTGAGGATAGTGGTAACGTCAGCAAAGTCAACGTTGATGTCATCATGTCTTGTGATTATCTCAGCAATAGCGATAACGTCAGTCTTGAGCACGTCATCAGCAATAGCATAGGACTGCTTCATTGTAAGGCGCATCTCATTTGTGATAAGGTTCTGGTTAGGAATAACGATGAGAGCATCAACGTTATTGGTCAGAGCCTCGATACCCTTTTCGGCTCTCTCCATCTTCTTGGCACCCTCAAACTTGAAGGGCTTTGTAACAACTGCGATAGTGAGCTTATCAAGTGACTGAGCGATCTCAGCAACAACGGGAGCAGCTCCTGTACCTGTGCCGCCGCCCATACCTGCGGTTATAAATACCATATCAGCATCAGCGATAGCCTCAGCGATCTCATCTCTGCTCTCCTGAGCAGAAGCCTCGCCTATCTCAGGCTTTGCGCCTGCACCGAGACCGTGAGTCAGCTTTGCGCCGATCTGGATCTGTCTTGTAGCATTTGACTTTTTGAGTGCCTGTATATCGGTATTAACAGCTATGTACTCAACATTTCCTTCGATACCTGCTGCAGCGATACAATTAAGTGCGTTTCCGCCGCCGCCGCCGACACCGATTACTTTGATCTTAGCTCCGATCACAGGCTCTTCTACGAACTCATAACTCATAATGAACGTCCTCCCATAACGTATTTTTACGTCTTCTATATATATACAGACTTCCTTTTTGTTCCTGCTTTGATATGCTTATGCACACAAAGGGACACAAAGCGATACAATAATATATTATCACATTTTCGTCAAAATGTAAAGAGGTATTACCCTGACCACATAAAATTTTTATTAATTATTCATTAAACGACGATATCTGACCGAAAATTTGTACAACTTATACAGTTTTTCGACTTACCAGCCCTGCTCTGTATAATCCGTCTGCCAATTATAGTCACCGTTGTCCTGCCATGTATTATCGGCGGTACCGTCCTGCCAGCCGTCATTCAGGGCTGTACCGTCGTCGGTCTGCCAGCCGTCGGTATTGTTGTCGGCGGGGAACTCCTCCTGAGTGCCTGCATCTGTCTGTGCCTGCGAGGTTTCGTCCTCGGCAGATGAAGAGCTGTCGGCATCAGCCTGAACAGGGATCACAGGAAAGTCTTTCTCCTTAGGGATAGCGGAGATACCGCTTTCTATACTATTGTAGATGATAGTACCCTCATAGTCATCTCTCTGCCTGTCGATGACAGCCTTTATCTGAGTGAGCTTCGACTCTATATCAACGGAGCTTCCGAGCCTTATCTCGATACGCTCATCATAGAGGATTTTTATATCTGAACGGTCACTCATATCAATGTAGGTAATTCTCTTATAGTGGTTATCCTGAATGCCGGCAAGAAGCTGACTGAGTATATCGGTTTTCAGAGAATCCTTTGAGGCAAGCTCTTCTCCGGGGGTTTTGCTTTTAAGCTCAAAGCCCTTGATTACGGGTATTTTCCCTGTCGGCTGAGCGCTCTGCTCAAGCACCTTGCCCGAGGAGGATATAACGTAGTACGAACCGCTTTCCTCAATGTCAACGGCTTTTTCGGCCTCTGTGCAGGTTATCACAAGGGTAGAGGGGAGCTTCTGCTGTACCTTTACGTCCTCGATATAAACGAGGTTATTTTTAAGTCTTTCCTCAACCACATCGGTATCGAGCCTTATAAGGTTCTGACCGTTTTGCACGCCGCCCACTACCTGTATCTGCTCATCGCCGTAGAGGGTAATGCCCTCGATCTGTATTGTTTCGATATTGAAGAAAAACACAAGACACGCAATCAGTATTATCGCAAGCACAATAAAGATACTTCCGATGTACAGATTACGCATTCTTGCAGTTTTAAGCTCCTCAACGTAAGCCTTGAGCTCGGCTTCATTTACGCTTTCTATGTTGTTGTTCTCGTTAAACTCTTCGTTATCGCTCATTTTTACCTTTCCTTAACAGTTTTCTCGTCTGATGTCTGCTCCAAGCTGAGCAAGTGTTTTCTCTATCTTTTCATAGCCTCTGTCTATGAGGCCTATATTTGTGACTGTGCTTTCCCCCTGAGCAGCAAGCGCCGCACACACAAGAGCCGCACCGCCTCTCAGGTCGGGGGCAACTACCCCTGTTCCGTAGAGCTCTCTCACCCCTGTTACTACAGCGGTTCTGCCCTCGGTCTTGATGTCTGCGCCCATTCGGGCAAGCTCATCAACGTGTCTGAAGCGGCTGCTGAAAATCGTTTCGGTAATAACGCTTGTGCCCTTTGCCTTACAGAGCATTGCCATCACAGGTGCCTGTGCATCTGTCGGGAAACCGGGGTAGGGAAGTGTTTTTATATCCCGTACTGCTCTGAGTGGCTTTTTAGCACATAAGTATATCCTGTCTGAGCTGTCTGAAACAAGGCAGCCCGCCTGTCTGAATACATCGGTAACAGCGCCCAAGTCCTGTGCTCTCGCACCTTTGAGGATAACCTCTCCGCCTGTGATTGCTGCTGCGGCCATAAAGGTTGCCGCACATATCCTGTCGGGCATTACCGTGTATTCGCAGCCGTGAAGCTTCTTCACGCCTTTAATGCGGATAGTCCCCGATGATCCGCCGATTATCCTTGCACCGCAGTGCCTGAGAAACTCAGCCAAATCTTCTATTTCGGGTTCCCTTGCCGCATTGCTGATGACAGTTTCTCCGTCAGCGAGGGCGGCGCAGAGCATTATGTTCTCCGTAGCACCCACCGAGGGGAACGGCAGATTGATCACAGCGCCCTTGATCCCGTGAGGACACTCACAGATAAGCTCGCCGTACTTTTCGGTTATTTTTACTCCCATCTGCCTGAGTGCTCTCAGGTGCATATCAATAGGTCTCGGACCGAGCTCACAGCCCCCGGGGAAGGAAAGCCTGCAGGCGCCTGTTTTTCCGAGAACAGCTCCGAGGAAAACAATTGATGAGCGCATCTGTCTCATAAGCTCCTCGGGAACGTGAATACTGCTTATGCCTGTGGGGTCGGCGGTAACTGTACCGCCCTCGAATGTAGTTTTTACACCTAAGCTTGCAAGTATCCTGCAGGCGGCATACACATCTGAAAGCTCGGGAATACCCCGAAGCTTCACCTGTGAGCCTGCAAGCACACAGCCTGCAAGTATTGGCAGAGCGCTGTTTTTAGCACCCTGCACAGTCAGCTCACCTGAGAGCTGATTTCCGCCTTTTATAACAAGTCTCTGCATAAGACCCACTCCCTGTCGTCATTATGACTTATATTATGCGGAAGCGGAGCTTTAGGTGCAGGGCTTAATCGGTAAGGCTGAGAGTGATGTTATTGGATACGGGCATAAATGCGGGTATACATGGTATGTAAGCTGATTTGGTTATCTTTTTCTGAGCGCCCTCGGTAGCAATGATGAGAGAGGATACGCAGTCATCAAACTGTGAATCGTCCATATCGCTGACATTTACCATTACTCTTACAGTAACCTCCTTGCTTGAGAAGCCGGGGATAATATCTCCTACTACCTTACCTTCTGAATCCTTTATCATAGATGAGGCATAGCATATCTTATCCTTATAGTCACCTGAAACTCTGAACACATCATACTGGGGTATTTTAAGCTCCAGAGGTGAAGTGTTTCTGATTGTGAAAACAAGGTCTGCAACTCTGTAATTTTCGGGGTCTTCGGAAGAGAAGGCATTCTCATTATAGACCGAATAGTTTGACAGCGCATAAGTTTTGAAGTCAGTCATTCCCATTCCCTCAAATGGGTCTTCGTCAAGCTTGACCTTACTCATATCCGCATTGCTTGAGAAAAACGGCGGGAAGAAAAATATCAGCACCAGCAGTCCCACAACAAGAATGACAACGAGTTTCACGATAGTTGATCTCTTCACATAGGAATGACCTATCTTAGTTCCCTTTGCAAGTCCTGTGGCTGCCTGAGCAGGCTTCTTTGCAGCATAGCGCATAAGGTCATTTTCCTGCTCTCTGCGCATCTGTTCGAGCTCCTCGGCAGTATGCAGGCTCACATCATCATAGGACTTTGTAGCTCTGTCGAAGCGGTCCTGTCTGACTCTCTGCTCGCCGATAAAAATCTTATCAGCCTTGGAGTTGATGTCATCCTTGTTTCCGAACTTCGGATCGGAAAGGGCAATGATTTTATCGGTATCAGGTGTACTGATACTGTCCATTGAGCCTTTTTTGTTGTATCTTCTGTAATTATTATCCATTAATTTTTCATTCCTTGTCGTGTCTATTTGTCTATAAGCTTACTTAATACACCGAATATTCTGTCCTCGGTGTCTGCGACATGAAGGGATCTTGCATTTTTGGCGCTCTTTTCGAGCTTGTCAGGGCTTTCGATGTAGCCTTTTACCGTCTCGATGAAGTTCTCATCAGTGAGATCCTTCTCTTCAATGACCGTGGCAGCACCTGCATTCTGGAGCACCATTCCGTTGTAGTACTGGTGGTTTTCGGCAACGTGCGGTGAGGGTATGAGCACTGCTGCTCTGCCGACTGCTTCAAGCTCGGCGAGGGAAGCGGCACCGCACCTTGAAATTACCAGATCAGCCGCCGCCATAGCGACGGGCATATTTATGTAGTCTTTGATGATAAGCCTTTTATTATCGCTTATCTTTACACCGCTCTGTTCAAGCTTCAGCACAAAGTCCTTATAGCCCTTGTATGTGCCGTAGGAGTGAACATGATTTACTTTCACATCATTATCCTGATACCATCTGAGCAGTGCAGCTACCTTTTCGTTAAGAGTCTGTGCTCCGAGGCTTCCTCCTGTGGAGAGTACACAGACCTCATCTGCGGCAAACCCGAGCTGAGCCTTTGCATCAAGCTTCGACATCGTATTGAACGCACCTCTTACAGGCAGTCCCGTAACAGTCATGCTTGCATTTTCGGGGAAGTACTTTTTAGCCTCTTCCACAGTAAGCATGACCTCGTCGACCTTCTTGGCGAGTATCTTGTTCGTCACACCGGGGAAGGCATTCTGCTCATGGATAGCGGTTTTTTTCTTCATTTTGGCGGCGGCTCTGAGCACAGGCCCCGAGACATATCCTCCTGTACCTATTACAAGGTCGGGATCAAAGTCTTTAATGATAGCCTTTGCTCTGGGTCCTGACTTCATAAGACAGGCCATAGCATGAATATTTCGCTTGATGTTTTCGCCGTTTATCTGTCTCTGGAAGCCTTCTATCCGGATAGAATAGAACTTATAGCCGGCCTTTGGCACAAGCTTTGCCTCAAGCTTTTCGGGGTTGCCTGCGAAGGCTATTTCGCAATCGTGGTAATGCTTTTTTATTATCTCCGCAATAGCGAGGGCAGGATTTACATGACCTGCTGTGCCTCCGCCTGCGAGAAGAACTTTCAGCATAGTTCTGACGCACCTTTCATATTTTATTCCTGAATTACGGGCTCTTCCATAACAGGCTCTTCTTCTGTATCCTGCTCGTCATCGGGCTGCTCATCTTCGGGTGGGAGATTTTTAAGCCTTGATGCCTGACGTGATATATTCAGAAGTATTCCCATCTCAGCCAACTGAATAAGCAGAGCAGTTCCGCCGTAGCTGAAAAACGGAAGCGAGATACCCGTATTCGGGAAGGCGTTGCAGGCAACCATAATATTGAAAAATGCCTGCGAGCCTATCTGTATTGTAATTCCTGCGCCGAGGAGCATACCTGCTTTGTCTCTGCATCTTGAAGCAATATAGAAGCCTCTGAGAATGAACAGAGCAAACAGCAGTACAACCACCATAGCGCCTACGAAGCCGAGCTCCTCGCAGACTATCGAGAAAACGAAGTCATTCTGCGATTCGGGCAGATACATATATTTCTGCCTTGATTCACCGAAGCCCAGTCCGAACAGACCGCCCGAGCCTATAGCCAGAAGCGACTCATAGGTCTGGTAGGTTGAGCCGCTGGGGTCGGAGGTCGGGTTTTTCCAGCTTTTGATTCTGTCGGTGATATAGCTGAAGCCTGAGCCCGAGCTGATCTTATAAACAAGATACAGTGCTCCGAGAGCTCCGCAGACTATAATAAATCTCCAGAATATCTTTCGGGGCATACCGCTTATAAACATCATGCTGATGCCGATAATACCTACCAGCATTACCGCAGACATATGTCTCTGGAGCATGAGTATAAAGAAAACTATGCCCATAATAACCGCAAACGGTACAATACAGTTTTTCCAGCTTTTTTTGAAGCGCTCGTAGTTGTGGTCCACAAGGTAGGCAAAAAGCATAATGAACGTAACCTTCATTATCTCAGAGGGCTGGAAGTTGACAGGTCCTATCATTATCCAGCGCCTTGCGCCTGCTATCTCATCTCCGAATTTTGCCGTATAAACGTTTACCAATACGGAAGCGGCAAACAAAAACAGAGCGATCCTTGCATTTACATAAAAGTGATAGTCAAGAAATGACACCAGCATCATAATAACAAGTCCGAAGCCTGCTGATTCGAGCTGTCTTTTTATATAATAGTAGCCGTCATTGTGGTCGCTTATGCCCCACGCATAGCTTGCTGAGAACATCATAATCAGTCCGAATATGAGAAGCACCATTATTATTACAAAAAAGGGCTTGTCGATCTCGCTGAGAATGAATCTGAAATGCAGCTTTTTGCGTTCTTTTTTTCTTGCCTTGCCCGCAGTGCTGCTGTAAACTATCTGCCTTTCTCTGGCAGTCTCATTACCTTCCAATACTTATCCTCCGTTATAAAAACTTACCTGAATATACTATAAAAACTATCACGGCTGCTGCAAAAAGCATCTGAACGCCTGCCGCAGCGCCGATTATCATAAACTCTCCCCGACCCTTATTTTTAAGGTGCTCATGAAGTGTATACCCCTTGAAGAGAAGCTTCTTTTTCGTTCTGAAAACGGCATACTGCAAAAATGCACATACCGCATCTGCTATCACTGCTCCGCCCCCGATAAAGAGGAGAAGCTCTGCTCTTGCAAGCACACAGGAGAGCACCGCCGCAGTTCCCAGAGTGAGCGCTCCGCTTTCTCCGAAGTAAAGCTTTGAGGGGTGCAGCCCCCAGAAGAGAGATCCTCCTGCTGCGCCCATAGCAGCACAGCTTATAAGCTCTGCCTCGGGGTGCAGACCTATGACTGTGAGCCCTGCTGTTACGCTCATGAAAAAGATCATCATAAGTGTCGGGCAAAGACCGTCAATACCGAGCTCAGTTTTCCCTGAGGGGCAGTCGCAGACTGTAACGGCACTCAGAAAGAGATCTGCAAAAAGCGCCATTAACGGCTGGTAAAGATAACCGAAGTCGATATACCCCCAGCGAAACGGCAAGAGCACCTCTGTGCGTGTAATACCGAAAAACCTGAATGCATAAAGCGCAGCCAGTATCACCGCAAAGCGGCAGGCGTGCTTATAAAACGGCTTCATTGAAGCAAAAACGCCCTTGTCTCTGAGCATATCCTCATGCAGCCCGAGTGCGCACATTATTCCGCAGGCGGAAACTGCTGTCAGAATAAGTCTCAGGTCAGCCCTGCCCGAAAGCTCTCCGTGAGAGGAGAAAAAGGCAGTGCCGATAAGCGTTCCGATAACCATACATATAAAGATGAGTGCTCCGCCCATTCTCGGCTCTGAGCCGTCCTGCCTGAAGCGGTCTCCTATATATGGGTCATACTTGCCTGTTTTAAGCTTCCTGAAAAAGGGTATCAGCACCCGCCCAAGAGTATATCCGAGAACGAGCTCTGCACCTGTCACAAGGGAGAGAACAGTCAGATTCATGACTTCTCTGTAAGAGCCTTGAATACCTCTTCAAGCTTCATTCCACGGCTTCCTTTAAGGAGCACGCAGTCGCCCTCCCGAAGCTCTCCCGAGAGCCTTTTGGCCATAGCCTCTCTGCTCTCAAAGCGCTCGCAGGCATCGGCAGGGAAGCCCTTTTTAACTGCCCCGTCAATATAAAACTGCGAATTCTCTCCGAAGGTGTAAAGTCTGTCCGCCTTTGAGGAGGACACCATTTCACCTACGTTTTTGTGGTATGTTCTTGTGTTTTTTCCAAGCTCCAGCATATCAGCCAGCAGGCAGAAGCGCCTGCCCTTTGTATCCGAGCTTGCAAGCAGCGAGAGAGCTGCCTTCATTGAATCCGGAGCTGCATTGTAGCAGTCCACTATATATGTGATACCGTCTTTTCTGACGATATTCTGTCTCAGTCCTTCGGGCTTGAATTCCGAAAGTCCTGCTATTATCTTATCAGTTTCCATTCCGAGGGTAACACCCACGCAGAATGCTGCAAGAGCATTTCTGACATTGTGCTCACCCGGGCACTGCAGCTCAGCATGGAGCTTCTCGCCCTTGTAGTTTATATCGAAGCCTACACCCTCGCTTGAAAGCTTCACATCGAAAGCATAAACATCGCAGTCCTTTTTGTTCAGCGAGTAATACATAAGCGGTCTGTCGAGCTTTTCCTTCAGGGTGTACAGAAGCTTGTCATCTCTTGAAAGAATAAGCGGAGCGTTATACTTAGCGCCGTCGAGTATCTCAAGCTTAGCCTTGAGGATATTCTCCTGAGAGCCTAGGTTCTCAATATGCGAAACTCCGATATTTGTAATTACCGCAACATCGGGCTGAGCGCTCATTGACATTCTAGATATTTCGCCTGCATGGTTCATACCCATTTCAATGACTGCGGCTTCGCAGCTCTTGTCAAGCCCGAAAAGTGTTTTCGGCATACCGATCTCATTATTGTGATTGGCCTGAGTTTTCAGAGTTCTGAACCTCTGCGACAGAACGCAGGCTATCATATCCTTAGTTGTTGTCTTTCCCACGCTGCCCGTGATACCCACAAGCTTAATATCAAACTTTGACCTGTAGTAACCTGCCGCATCAAGCAGAGCCTTTCCTGTGGAGTCAACTATAATGCACCTTGCACCCTCTACGGGCTTCTCGGTGATGACTGCCTCAGCGCCAAGCTCCATTGCCTTTGCTGCATAGTCATGGCCGTCGAAGTTTGCGCCCTTCAGTGCCACGAACACAGAGCCCTTTGAAATGGTTCTTGTGTCGGTTGAAACCTCAGTGACGGGTACATCGGCAGGAAAGCCGTAGCTTCCGTGTACTGCGGATATTATCTCTTTCAGGGTCATGGTTTCCATTCTTTTGTTCATCGCCTTTCTTCAAAGGTTGGAATTTCTATCTTTCAGCCTGCGGGAGCTCTTCAAGCGCTTCCGCTACGACCTCTCTTTCGTCAAAGTGGATCTTTACTCCGCCTGCAAGTATCTGATAGTCCTCATGACCCTTGCCTGCGAGTACGATTATGTCATTTTTCTCGGCATTTTTAACTGCCCAGTGGATAGCCTCACGTCTGTCGGTTATCCTTATGTACGGAGTATTCTTTCCTTCAAGGCCCTTCATAAGGTCATCTATGATGTCATCGGGGTCTTCATTTCTCGGGTTGTCAGAGGTGATTATAAGAAAATCAGCATTGTCTGCCGCTGCTGCTGCCATGAGAGGCCTTTTTGCGGCATCTCTGTTTCCGCCGCAGCCGAACAGGCACTTGACCTTTCCGTTGGCGCCCTCTCTGATAGCGGAGAGCACATTTGCAAGAGCGTCAGGTGTATGAGCATAGTCACAGATAACGGTGAAGTCACGCCCTGTGGGTACGACCTCTGCTCTGCCCCTTACGCCGCCTGTTTTGGCGAGAGCCCGTATGCTCGCATCGGGGGAGTAGCCGAGCGTTTCGCAGCAGGCTATCACCGCAAGCGAGTTCGACACATTGAAAAGTCCGGGCATATTGAAGCGTACATTATGCTTTTTCTTTCCGTCCGAGAACACATAGGTCACTCCGCTGGTGGACAGGAGTATGTCCTCGGCGGTGAAATCGGCCTTTTCACAGCAGGAATATGTCTTTGCAGGACAGCTAATCTCCGAGAGATAGCGTTTGCCGTAGTCATCGTCTATATTGATTATAGCATTGTCCGATATCGAAAACAGTATTTTCTTGGCCTGATAGTAGTTCTCCATAGTGCCGTGAACATCAAGGTGATCCTGAGTAAGATTTGTAAACACGCCAACCTTGAAGTGACAGCCTGCAAGTCTTTTCTGCTCCAGTCCCTGAGATGATGCTTCCATGATAACATAATCGCACTTGGCGTCTGCCATTTTTCTCAGAAGCTCATACAGATCGTATGGCTCGGGAGTAGTTCTTGCAGTGGGGTATATAGTATCGCCTATTTCATTCTGGCAAGTGCCGATAAGACCTATCTTGCAGCCCATATCGGTAAGCACCTGCTTGAGAACCGTAGTGATGGTTGTCTTTCCGTTTGTGCCCGTAACACCGATGAGCGAGAGCTCTCTTTCAGGGTGGCCGAACCATGCCTCGCAGAGCCTTACATAGGTCTCTCTTGTGTCCTTAACTATTATCTGGCAGTCAAGTCCCAGGTCCCTTTCGCAGATAATTACCGAACAGCCCTTTGCAATCATATCCTTAGCCGCATCATGGCCGTCGAAGGTATTGCCTTTAATGCAGACGAACATTGCGCCATTCGATATTTCTTTTCTTGTGTCGCTGGTGACGTCAGTTATTTCGATGTTTTCCAGAGTGGTCTCTGCAAGACCCTCTATCAGTTCATATAGCTTCATAATTCTGCGGCGTACTGCTGTACGCTTCCTCCTTTTGATGTCTTACTGTGAGCCTACCTCGGCAGGACCGAAGGTTACTGAGATCGCCGTACCCATAGGTACACGTTTTCCTGCTTCAACGCTCTGATCGTCTTTTGCGTAGGCGTTTTCCTCGTCACTGCCCGAGCCCTCGGCCGTAAGGTTCAGACCGTAATCGGCAAGCGTGTTTTTCGCCTGCTCTTTAGTCAGTCCCTTCAGATTCGGCACTGTGACGGTCTCATACTCGGTGTTATCCTCGGTATAAAGAACTACCGAGCTTCCGCTTTCGACCTTTACAGATGCAGGTATCTGAGCCTTTACTGTATTGCCCTCGCCCATAACCTTGACTTCAAGTCCGAGGTCTTCAAGCGTCTTGGTCGCCTCGTCAAGCTCGTAATACTCAACGTTCGGCACGCTTACCTGAAGCTCAGCGAGCTCCTCTGCTGTGTACTCGGGGAACATTCCCATGTAAGGAAGAACATCCTTGAGTACGTTCACGCAGATAGGGGCAGCTACCTGACTTCCGTAGAACTGCTCACCTGTCGGGTGGTCTACCATGACGAGCATTATTATCTCGGGATCCTCGGCAGGAGCGAAGGCACAGTATGAAGATACATAGGTCTCGCCCTTGGGGTCCTCATCAAGCTTCTGTGAGGTACCCGACTTTCCGCCGATGCTGTAGCCCTTGATATAGCAGTTTGAATCGGGCTGACCTTCAACAACGCCCTTGAGTATCTCTCTCATTGTAGCTGAGGTCTCTTCCGAAATTACCTGTCTTTTGATGACGGTGTCGTTGTCCTTTACAACGTTTCCGTTAGCGTCTGTTATCCTGTCAACCACCTGCGGCTGAACAAGGTATCCGCCGTTAACGCAGGCGCTGTAGGCGGTTATCATCTGTATCGGAGTGACCTTATTGGTCTGACCGAAGGAGCTTGAAGCAAGCTCAACAGGGCCGTAATCCGTAAGGTTTATGTTGATTGAATTTACCTCGCCGGGGAGGTCTATGCCTGTGAGCTCTCTGAAGCCGAAGGCACTGAAATACTGGTCGAACTTCTTGTCGCCGAGCTTCTGACCTATCTGTACGAATACAGGGTTGCAGGAGTTGAGCATTGCAAGTGCGAGGTTCTGAGGGCCGTGGTCGGTAGTTGACCAGCAGTGGAACGAGGTGTCCTCGACCTGAATAACGGTGTTGCAGGGGAAGGTCTCATCAAGGTCGATGACCTTTTCCTCAACTGCCGAAGCACCGACAATTACCTTGAATACCGAGCCGGGGTTATAGGTCTCGGAGATAGCCTTGTTTTTCCACTGAGTGCTCCATGCATCAAGAGCGATATCGTGGTAGGCATCGCTGTTCTCATCAAGCCCCGAAAGCTTTTCGGCGGCAGCATCATCGGTAATGTGAGCAGGCTCATTCGGGTCATAGCTGTAGCAGGTCGCCATAGCGTATACCGCACCTGTTTTCGGGTTCATGATAATGCCGCATATCCTGTCGGTAGGCCGGTTTTTCTCGTAAGCTGCCTGCAGCTCCTTTTCGAGGACGTACTGCATATTCGCATCAAGGTTCAGCGTGAGGTTATCTCCGTCCTGAGCCTCATAAGCCTGTTTGTAGCGGTAGGGTATCTCGGTGCCGTCATTTGCCTTCGCAGTGATAACTCTTCCGTCAACACCTGCGAGGTAGTCATCATAGTAGGCTTCAAGTCCGTAAATACCGTTTCCGTCATAGTCGGTATGTCCGAGCACGTTCGCTGCCAGCGAATTTTCGGGATATATTCTCTTTGTGGTGGGGTCGCACCTTACACCGTCGAGGTCAAGCTCATTCAGCTTTTTCTCAATCTTGTCAGCAAGGGTCTTTTCGACCTCTTTTTTCAGCACGATGTACTGAGTGCTGGTATCGGTGAGCTTCTCACGCATTTCAGCGGTGTCTATCTCAAGCGTCAGCGAGAGGAACTCAACAAGCTTATCAAGGCTCTCCTTTGAGCTGAGCGTTTTGTCAAGCTGCTCCTGATAGGCAGCTCTTTCCTTGTCGCTCTCCTCGGTTGCGATAGCATCTTTAAGCTCTTTTATCGTTTTGTCCTTGTTTTCGAGTATCCCTTCCAGCATTTTAGGGTCAACATACACGGTATAGACTGTTGCGCTCTGAGCAAGCACCGTACCGTTTCTGTCATAGATAGTGCCTCTTGCCGCCGATACAGAGGTGCTCTGCAGCTGCTGTGAATTAGCAAGCGTCTGCCATTTTTTTCCGTCCTTGACCGATACGGTGAATATCGTGATCACGATATAAACGAGCAGTACCGCAAACGGTATCGTAAGCCAGATTGTAAGCCTTCTTTTCATTATGGCTGTGGGTCTTTTTGACATAGTTTTCTCCTCAAAATCTTTGCATAAGGGACGCATTTTCTCTCTTGCGTCATAAAATCATATAGAACAAGAAAGCTAAGCACAAGTAAATGTCCCTAACTTTCCCATTAAGTATTTTATTCACTATAGTCCGATATATTCCAGCACCGAGCCGAACCAGTTCTTTATTCTGACAAACACATTGTCATCATCATTCTTGACCACCGATGCCTTGTCCTGTGTTTCGAGCCGTATATACTCGGTCTGTGTCTTGTCGAGCTTCTGCAAGCCGAGCTTTTCTTCTGCATATTCCTCGACCTTTGTCATATTTTTCTTCTGAGCAAGCTCAGACTGTAAGCTTATATTCTCGCTCTGGAGCTTTTCAAGCTCTTCAAGCTGAGTTGTCTGCTCGGAGATGAGCTTTGAGATCTCAACCCTTCCGAACATCATAGCAGAGAACAAAGCCAGCGCAATTACCGAAAGCGCAAGCACTCCCAGCACCGAAGCTCTCTTGTGCTTCGGCTTCGGAGACACCTTGGGCTGTACTGCCTCTTCAGTCTGAGGCTCCTGTGCGTAATCGTAAGCCAGGTTATGTATCTTTGCCATAAAATCACCTCTGATCTGCCGTTAAACGATCGGCTGTCTCTCTCCAAGCTTTTCTATCACCCGAAGCTTTGCGCTTCTGCTTCTGCTGTTGCGCTCAAGCTCCTCGGCACTTGCCTCAACGGGCTTTCTGGTCACAAGCCTTCCGCTTGGAGTTCTTCCGCAGACGCACTGCGGAAAATCGGGCGGACAGATACAGCCCTGAGTAAAGGTCTTAAACCTCTGCTTAACTATCCTGTCCTCTAACGAATGAAACGTTATCACGCAGAGTCTTCCGCCTGCATTCAGCGCATCGAAGCACTTGTCAAGGGCGGTGTCAAGGTGCCCGAACTCATCGTTTACCTCGATCCTTATTGCCTGAAACGTTTTCTTGCATGGATTTTTATCACGCCTTGCCTTCTGCGGCACAGCGCTCCTGACGATCTCAGCAAGCTCTCCCGTAGTCTCTATCGGGGCCTGCTCACGTCTCTTCACGATAGCCTGCGCTATCCTCGGCGCAAATTTCTCTTCGCCGTAGTCAAAAAGTATCTTCATGAGCCTTTTCTGCTCATACTCATTCACAACATCTCTTGCCGAAAGGCCGTTCGATGACATCCTCATATCAAGCGGAGCGTCATTGTGGTACGAAAAGCCCCTCTCCGCATTATCAAGCTGATAAGACGAAACTCCGAGATCAAGCAGTATCCCGTCAAGTCCGTCAACACCTGCTTCTTCAAGAAAGCGGTCAACCTCATCATAGTTTCCGTCGAACACCTGCGCAGGCAGCCCTTTAAGCCTCTCTCTTGCAACATTTGCAGCCTCCGGATCCCTGTCCGAGCAGAGAAGCCTTCCGCCCTTTTCGGGGTCGAGCCTCTGAGCTATCCTCAGCGAGTGTCCCGCACCGCCCACAGTGCCGTCAAAGTAAACACCGTCAGCCTTAATATCCAGTCCCTCGAGCACTTCCTCAAGAAGCACGGGTATATGCTCGAATTCCATCAGATGTCCAGCCCCTCAAGCGTTTCGGCAAGTATTTCTTCGGCTTTTGCATTATATTCATTCCAGCGAGCCTTGTCCCATATCTCGCAGCGGTCGGTAACACCTGCCACTACAATGTCCTTCCCAAGGCCTGCCGTTTCACGCAGCTCCTTCGGTATCAGCAGCTTCCCCTGCTTGTCCGTTTCAACCTCACAGGCCCATGCCATAAACGTTCTCTGAAGCGTTCTCGCCTTAGCCATAGGCAAAGCCCTGATCTTCTCGCCAAGCTTATCAAAGTCCTCCGTTGAGTACACAAACAAGCAGCCGTCAAGACCCTTTGTTATCGTGAACCGACTCCCCAGAGCCTCTCGGAATTTCGCAGGGAATGTGATACGCCCTTTTGAGTCCATAGTTACATTGTTCAGTCCGCTGAGCAATAAGCCCTCCAAAGCCGTTCACCTCCTGCTGATTTTTGCACTCGCAAAGCACTTTTATGCACAGAAATGCACTAAAATACACTTCTTGTACCCATTATACACTATTGAGCCAAAAATTGCAACAGTAATTTTCCCCAAACCTCGGTTTCGACAGGGAATTTTTTCGGACAGGCAAATTTTTCAGCGCCGATTTAGCGGAACTTCTGTAACAATTTTATCGGATTTTGTAACTTAATTGTAATTTGTAAACTTTTTGTTAATGCAAAACCGACAAAATTTTTGATGCCCCTGCAGCCCTTTCAAGAGCTGCCCGGGGCATCGGCAATGACGCCTTGGCGCTTTCCCTCTGTAATGATTTTATCACAATATATAGTATACGTCAATAGAATTTCACAAAAAGTCGGATTTTTTTAACAACTTCGTCAGATTTTACAAAACCCTTCGGGAAGGCTTGAAGCTCTTTGGAAAGAGGGGTTAATTTTCGGTTACATATTTTTTAGTTACTTATTTTAATTATTACATTTCAAAAAATGTTAATTTTCTGAAAATTCTTCGGAAATATTTTTCCTTTGGCGATTTTGATTCCGAAATCGTTTTATATAGCATCTTTGCGGTAAAAAAACTGTCTGAATTGCACAAAACCACAAAATGCAGTGGGCTTGTGCGGACAGGAGTGAGAATTCGGCACAAGATAGTGTGGATAAATAGTTCATGGGCTTGTATTGTTAACAGATTGGTAATTGAAATTTGCATTGTAATTGGTTATAATAGATGTAGCGAACAAAAAAGGAGGATAAGAAAATGGCTTTTACAGTAACCAAGGATACAGTTATCGGCGACATTATGGACGCTGATGAGAATACAGCACCTTTCTTTATGGAAATGGGTATGCACTGTCTTTACTGTCCTGCTTCAAGGGGAGAGACTGTTGAAGAGGCCTGCATGGTTCACGGCGTTGACCCCGAAGAGCTGATAGCTAAGCTTAATGCGCATTTCGCAGGTTAAGTCCCTTTCCGCAGTATCTTCCTATGACGGTACTGCGGTTGTTTTTTAGGATGTGAAATATGGACAACAGATTAAAGCTCTGTGCAGAGCTTGTTGAGGGCGCTTATGTCTGCGATGTGGGAACGGATCACGGGTATCTGCCGTGTTTTCTTGTGAAGGAGGGCAGGTGTGAAAGGGCGCTTGCCTGCGACATCGGAGAGAGACCGCTTGCATCTGCCGAGGAGCATATCAGGGCACAGGGGCTCGGAGACAGGATAAGGACCGTTCTTTCGGACGGGCTTGACAGTGTACCGCTTGAGGGCGTTACAGATATAGTGCTTGCAGGCATGGGCGGAGAGCTCATTGCTGATATTCTGGGCAGGTGCATGAAGCTTCGTGACGGCTCGGTAAACATAGTTATGCAGCCTATGAGCAAGCCCGAGTATCTCAGGCAGTGGCTGTGGGATAAGGGCTTTGCAGTGAAGAGGGAAGAGGCCTGCATTTCGGGCAGGTTTGCATATACGGTTATGTCGGGGCGCTTCTCGGGAGAGAGGGCTTACGGCTGTAACGATGAATATTTGTATTTCGGACTTGTAAAGCCCGATACAGCTGAGGCGAGAGAATATATTCTCCGTCAATGCGACAGACTTGAGAGAGCTGCAAGGGGAATGCTCGGCTCGGAGGATAAAAAAGCCCTCGGAGAGAGGCTTTTGAATATAACAAAACAGAAAAGAAAAGGGGTATCATCATGCCAAACGTAAAAGACATCTATAATTACATCGACACAATAGCTCCGTACTCGCTTCAGGAGAGCTATGACAACAGCGGAATGAACGTAATGTTCGGCGACAAGGACATAACAAAGGCGCTGATCGCCCTTGATATCACTACAGAGGTAGTCGAGGAGGCGGCTAAAAAGGGTGCGGACCTTATCATTACACATCACCCTGTAATTTTCGGAGCTGTGACCTCCCTGAGAGGCACTGACGCTGTGGTAAAGCTTTGTCAGAATCAGATTTCGGCGCTTTCTGCTCATACGAATTTTGACAGCGCTGTAATGAATGACATACTTTGCGAGGAGCTTGGTATGACACCTATTGCGCCTCTCTGCAGTGAGGGCGAAAAGACTACAGGTAATATCTGCTGGCTGGACAGAGAGTATTCTTCGGCGGATTTTGTTGAGCTTGTACAGGAAAACCTCGGAAATACTGTTATCAGATATAATAGGACAAATAAGCCTATAAGAACCGTAGGTATATGCTCGGGAAGCGGCGGAAGCTTTATGAAGGAGGCTCTTTCAAAGGGCTGTGATGCTTACATCACAGGAGATGTAAAGCATGATGTGTTCATAGATGCTCACAATGCAGGTATGTGTGTAATTGATGCAGGTCATTTCCACACTGAGAATATTTTCTGCAGTTATATGCAGAGCAAGCTCAGCGAGACCTTTGCCGATGTTGTGTTTGAGGTAGCTGACAGCAACTGCGATATCCTTTCCTATTCCACAAAGGTCGGAAAGAAAAGACCGCAGATCAAGTAACAGTACCCGATGAAAGGACAGCTTTTGACCAATGGCACTTGACGGAATATATCTGAGCCTTATAAAGAAAGAACTCTCCTGTCTTATTGACGGGAGAGTTGATAAGATATATCAGCCCTCACGGGAGGAGCTTCTGATAAGCGTCAGGGGCAGAGAGGGCGCTAAAAAGCTCCTGATAAATACGGGGGCAGGCTCGGCGAGAGCACATATCACTTCGGCGGAGATCGACAATCCGAAAACTCCGCCGATGTTTTGTATGCTTATGAGAAAACGCCTGTCGGGGGCAAGGATCACCGATATAAGGCAGGACGGCTTTGAGCGTATCCTATACATTGATATGGAGGGCACTGACGAAATGGGCGACCGCTGTGAGCTCACACTTGCGGCAGAGCTTATGGGAAGGCGCTCAAACCTTATACTTTACACAAGACCCGAAGAGAAAATAATCGACAGCATAAAGCGCATCGGTCAGGAGACCGCAAACCGCATGGTGCTGCCGGGTATGACCTACGAAAGGCCGTCACGGGAGGACAGGCTTGACATTCTCGGCTGTGAGAGAGAGGCTTTCTTTGAAAGGCTTTCCGCCTGTGAGGGCAAGCGCTTGTCTAAGGCGATAATGCTTTCGTGCGAGGGCATCTCACCTGTGTTTGCCGATGAGATAGAGGCATTAGCCGAGGTTGGCGAGGTAACGGCAGCGGAGCTTTCAGATGAAGCGAAGGAGCGTATATGGGCTTATATCACAAAAATCAGGGAGCAGGTTCAGACGGGTGAAAACCGCTACACTGTCCTCACTGACAGCGAGGGCAGGCTGAGAGACTTCTGCTTTTGCGATATAGTGCATTTCGGTTCGCTTATGGAGCGTACATACTACAAAAGCCCGGGCGAGCTTCTTGACAGCTTCTATTCGGGAAGAGATACGCTCTCACGCACAAAACAGCGTGCAGGCGACCTTTTCAGACATTTGTCCACCCTTATTGACAGAACTAAACGCCGTGTGAAAAACCAGCGTTTAGAGCTTGATGACTGCGCTGACAGAGATAAGTACAGGGTAATGGGCGACCTGATTATGTCTAACCTCTATGCGATAGAGAAGGGAAGCGCTTCGGTGAAGCTCATGAACTTCTATGAGGAGGGCTCTCCCGAGGTGGAGATAAAGCTTGATAAGCGCCTTAGCCCTAATCAGAATGCACAGAAGTTCTATAAGGAATACAAAAAGCTTGATACTGCTCAGAAGATGCTTACAGGGTTGATCGAAGAGGGCGAGAACGAGACTGCCTATCTTGAGTCTGTCTATGATGCACTCACCAGAGCAAAAACCGAGGGAGAGCTTGATGAAATAAGGGCAGAGCTCAGTGAACAGGGCTACCTGAGACGGGGCCGTCAGAAGGGAAAGCCTGCAAAGGCGGCACCGCCGCTTCGTTTCATATCCTCGGACGGATATGAGATAAGGGTCGGCAGGAACAATAAGCAGAACGATATGCTCACCTGCAAGCAGAGCGAGAAAAACGATCTCTGGCTGCACACAAAGGAGATAACGGGCAGCCATGTTATAGTCAGCTGCTCGGAGCTTGGGGGAGAGTTCCCACCCGACAGAACGGTTGAGGAGGCTGCAGTAATCGCTGCCTGCCATTCAAGTGCGGCTGAGTCATCACGCTGCGATGTGGACTACACCTTCATAAAAAACGTAAAAAAGCCGAACGGCGCAAAGCCCGGTATGGTGATCTTTGTGAACAACTACACTATAACAGTCAAGCCCGATAAGGAGCTTGCAGAACGCTTAAAAGCTGATAAATAGGAAAATCCCTGCTCAGAAGAAGCAGGGATTTTTTTGCAAAAGTTCTTTTAAAAGGGGTCAGGGGCGACAGCCCCGGTGGGGCAAAGGGGCGAAGCCCCCCTCTCCCCCACCGCCCGAGGCCAATTTGCGCACTATCTTGCTCCGCGTTCAAGGTCTGAAAAGTCAAAGCAAAGGTACGGCGCGTGATGGTGCAGGGTTTTCCCTGCTTAGGCTATATCACGCTTGTTGTGCGAGATTATAACTGCGCAGACAGCAACTGCAATATATACCGCACAAACAACTATGTGCCTTGTGTAGTCTCCGAGGTCGCCTGTCAGCGAAACATCGGTAATGCAGCCTGTGATAGTGTATTTTGAAATATCAAGGTCAATTTCCAGCTTTTTGAGCAGAATGTTTATAAGCTTCAGAATGCTTGAAAGCAGTCCCGTAGAGATCATTACACCTGCAATTATGCCGATAAGGTTGCTTCTGAATATCTGTGCGATAGCGGCAATAACTATCATCATTGCGATGTACATATAAACCATAAGGAGCAGATATTGGATAAACTGTGCTCCGTCGGTTACCTTTACACCGTCAAAGAAGAGTACGAGCTCCAGCATACTGAGAAGCAGATAAACTGCAAAGTAGAACAGCATATAGATCACAGTGGTGATGAACTTCGAGACTGCGATCATGCCTCTGCTGCGTACCTGTCCTGCTATGGACTTGATAAAGCCCGAGCTGAAATCTCCGTTTGTGAAGAGGACAATAAAGATAGCGGGGTAGAGCGCAATATCACCAAGCTGTCCGATAGTTGCCTTCAGGAACATTCCGAAATGCATATATTTGTCTGTAAGACCCATCATACCGCCAAGATCGGAGACAGAATCAGCGTGGCTGAGAATAAAGCTCAGACTGAATGAGGTTATCGTAAGATCAACCGCAAGAAGAATAAGTATTATCTTGAAGGACAGACTTCTCGGAAGTCTTCTGAGGTCCATTTTAAGCAGTTTAAGCATTGACCTCACCTCCTGTCAGTCTCAGATAGTAGGACTCAAGGTCCTCACTGTGAACGGCAAGCTCGGAAACATTTACTCCGCCCATTACAAGAGCCCTGTTTATCTCTGCCGCACGATCCTTTCCTGCCGATACCGAAATGTGGAAAGGCTCGGTCAGCTTGAACGGCAGCCCCATAGTATTAAGTATCTCCTGGGTTTTGCCGAAATTGTCAATAGTGATGTCAATACCGTCTGTACGGGCATCGAGCATTTGCTGAGCAGAAAGCTCACGGATAAGTCTGCCGTCATTTATAATGCCGTAGTGAGTAGCTATCTTCGACAGTTCATCAAGGATATGGCTTGAAATAAGTATCGTGATACCGCTGTCCTGACTGAGGCTGTGTATAGTTTCTCTTACCTCTGCGATACCCTGAGGGTCAAGACCGTTTATAGGCTCATCAAGCACGAGCAGCTCGGGCTCTCCGACCATTGCAAGAGCGATACCGAGTCTCTGTCTCATACCGAGGGAGAAGCGGCCTGCGTGCTTCTTTCCCGTATCCGCAAGACCAACTTTCTGCAAAAGCCCCATAGCATAATCCTTGCTATAACAGCCCATTGCAGTGCATTTGAGCCTTACATTCTCCAGGGCCGAAAGCTTAGGAAAAATGCCCGGGTCTTCAATCAGACAGCCTACCTTGTGCCTGATGTTTTTAAGACCTGAGCCCGTCTGACCGAAGAGCGTTATTCCGCCCGATGTCTGCGAGGACAGTCCGCAGATCATTTTCATAAATGTTGTCTTACCTGCTCCGTTCTTGCCGATAAAGCCGTAAACAGAGCCCTTTTCAACATGAACACTGACTTCGTTTACGGCCTTGTGCTTGCCGAATACCTTAGTCAACTGCTGGGTTTCCAGAACCAGCTCGCTCATATTATTCCCTTCCTTTCCGATCTTATATCTATCAGAGTGACAGTATCACACTATCACTTTAATATGTTACCATATCATAAAAAAATTGTCAAGAAAAATACGAATACTGTTCACAAAAAAGGCAGACCCTACAAAACAGGGTCTGTCCTATTGAAAATACTTAGTTGATTTTAATCAATCAGTGTGCTCTGTACCACTCTCTTACGAGCTTGCCGCTTTCAGTCAGCTGAGATGTGCCCGAAGAGATAGCTCTGAGGTTGGTTCCGGGCTTGAATGCCGAGGCTGTCTCGTTCTTGTTTGAGGCTGACCAGTTGATGTAGCCTACATTCAGAGAATCGAGAAGCTTGAGCCAGGTCTGTGTCTGGCTCTTGTTGAAGCCGCCGTTTCCGCTTGCGTCGCAGGTGCCGAACTCGGATACGAGAACGGGGAGACCCTTGTTATAGCAGGTCTTGAGCCTGTTTCTGAGCCAGTCGGTATGGGTGTTAGCGTAGAAATGCAGAGCGTAAACGCAGTTCTTGTCAGAAAGCCTGTTGCTGACTACCTGATCTATATCCTGCGACCATGTACCTGTTCCGCAGATGATGACAGCGTTCTTGTCGTATGTTCTGATAGCACTGACAACGCTCTGGCAGTAGCTCTTTATGCCGCCGTTCCAGCTTACGCCGCCGTTAGGCTCGTTGCAGATCTCATAGATGACGTTGTTGTAGTTTTTATAAGTGTTAGCCATCTCCTTGAAGAAGGCTACAGCCTCGCTCTGGTGCTTTCTGGGGTCGCCGTCACTGAGAATATGCCAGTCGATAATAACGTACATACCAACGCTCTTAGCATTCTCGACTGCTGCCTTTACTCTTGCCTTTGCAGTTGACGCATAGCTTGAGCCTGTTGTATATCCGCCCCACTCCTCGGTGTACATAGCAATTCTTATAGTGTTGCACTTCCAGTCATCACGGAGGACTTTAAGCGATGCAACGGACAGGATATTTCTGAAATCCTCCCACATAATGCCGTGAGTTGACATACCCTTTATCTTAAATACCTTTCCTGCGGAGTTTACTATATTAGCACCCTTTACGGAAAGCCTTCCGTTTGCTGCCACAGGTGTCTTTGCCTGAGAGGTCTTTACCGAAACGGTGTCCGAGAGTGCGCTGCCGTGATCGTTCTTAGCCCAGTCGGTGCGCCATGCTCTTATGCAGAATTTATATGCTGTGTTTGCATTCAGACCTGTGACGGTCGCACTGTTTGTAGTCACGTTCTTTATACCCTTCCATTTGCCGTCTGACTGCATCTGATAGATCCTGTAGTAATCACAGGTAACTGAGTTCCATGTAAACTTCACAGAGTTTGAAGCAGGCGTTGCCTTGATACCTGTTACCTTTGCGGGGTTGGTGGCTGTCCAGCTTGGCCCGGAGAGCGCTCCGAAATGGTTGGTGCCGCCGACTGTTCTCCATGCTCTTACCCTTACATTGGTTATCCTGCCTGCGGGGAGACCCGTGATGGTATAGGTGTTAGTGTTCGAGTAAATTGATTTGAGCAGAGAATAAACACCGTTTCTCTGCATGAATACCTGATAGCCTGTTGCGTTTGACTGCTTTGTCCATGTCACCTTAACGCTGCTTGTGTTGATCGTTGTGGCCTTTACACCTGTCACCTTAGCAACGTTTACTGTCGCTGCCTGCGCGGTGATGACTCCGCCTGCCTGCGGCTGAGTGCCTGTCACGGGGACTGCTGCTGCCGCCATTATCATAGCAGTGGCTGCCAGCGCTGCCGTGAGGGGCTTTTTTAGTGCCGAAAAAATACTCATTTCTGATGCTTCCCGAGGGAAGCTTCCTCCTTCCTTATTTGCGGTACAAAACGCTTATATACCTTTATTTTAGCACATTTTTCCGCTTTTGTAAACACCGCCGAGCAAACTTTGCAAAATCATTTTCACGAATTTATCACCCCTCCTTTAGCAATTTTGCACAAGCATCACGGTGCTATCAGATATTGCAAGAAATTACAAAACGGTAACAAGAACTTTTTTGGACAGTTGAAAGTTTGAGTTGAAAGAACGCAAAAATGTTGAAAACTCTGTTGAAAGTGTTAAAAACTCACTGGTTTTTCGTGGTTTATCCGTTTTCACTTGTTGGATTTTCAACATCTGTCCGTTTTTTGTTACAATTCGGTATCAGAATTATTGCTGTGTAAAAAGTTTCAAGTCCGAATTTCAGTACTGCAAAAATGCCCGTTCAGAGCCTTTCGGACAAGCTCTGTAACCTTGACGTAAGATTTGGCCCGTTCTTCAAATGACGTAAATACGTTGTTTCGGGACATTGTATCTAATTTATTAAAAAATATTGACATATTATCTCATCTGTGATATACTAACAGGGTACTATAATAAAGTAAGGAAAAAGGAGGGTAAAGCCTTATGAGCAAGGTACTTGAGGTCAAGGGCCTCGGAAAGCAGTACGTCAAGGGCGTATATGCATCAAGAGATGTGTCCTTTGACATTGAAAAGGGGGAGATATTTGCACTTATCGGACCTAACGGCGCAGGCAAGACCACAACGATAAGAACTATAGCAACGCTTCTTAAAACGACTGAGGGCGATGCGCTTGTAAGCGGTCACAGCATACTGACCGAGCCCGAGAAGGTAAGGGAGTGCATAACCTATCTGCCCGATGAGGCAGGTGCTTACAAGAATATGACGGGTAAGGCATATCTTGAATTTATGGCATCTATGTACGTTAAAAAGGGCGAAAATGTTTATGACTATATAGTCAGGGGTGCTGAGATAGCCGAGCTTGGTGACAGGCTTGACGATAAGATATCAAGCTATTCAAGGGGTATGCAGAGAAAGCTTCTGCTGGCAAGGGCTATAATGCCGAAGCCCGACCTTGCGATACTTGATGAGCCGACCTCGGGACTGGATATACTTAATGCTATTGAGATCAGGCGCACTATAAGAAAGCTGGCTTCCGAGGGAATGAGCTTCCTGCTTTCGTCGCATAATATGCTGGAAATAGAGTTTGTATCCGACAGAGTGGGTATTATCGCAAAGGGAATGCTCCTTGAAACGGGAACACCCGAGGAGCTTGTTGAAAAGTATCAGGCAAGAAACCTCGAAGAGGTATTTGAAAAGGTGGTGAAGCTCCGTGAAGTTCTTTAGTCTGTTTAAAAAGGAGCTTCGTGATATGCTCAATGCGCAGACTATACTTACTATGGTGGGTATAGTTGTATGTCTGCTGGTGGTGGGCAACCTTTTTTCGAGCTCCATAACCGAGAGCGCCAAGAAAAGCGGAGATATAGTCATCTGCGACATGGATAAGACCGACTTTACGGGAAATGTCATAAAGGCGCTGAAAAAGAGCACCGAGGAGAATGACGGTAAATTTACCGAGGTAGAGATAAAGTCTGACAACTATCCGAAGGAGCTTAAAAGGGTAAATCAGAAGCAGGTTATTATCATTCCGAAGGGCTTTACCCAGACAGCAGGCGAGCACAAGACGGCACAGATCATCTTTGTGCAGAGAATGACCTCTCTTGCTATGATGTCAAACCTGAATACAGGCTCAACCAGTGCATTCAACGCATTTTCCGAGGCTGTAAAGTCAACGATCTATACGGAGAAGCTAAGTCAGGGTGGGCTAAGCAAGGAAGAGATAGCTCAGCTTGAAAACCCCGTAGAGCTCAAGGAAATGACGGTCATCGGCGACAAGCAGGAGGAAATAAGCAGTAATGTAATAATGTCGATTTGTACTACTCAGAATATGGTAGTACCGATTATACTGTTTCTGCTGATAATGTTTGCATCTCAGATGATACTGAATGCTATGGCAACCGAAAAGATAGACAAAACTCTGGAAACTCTTCTTTCAGCTCCTGTGTCAAGGCTTTCGGTGCTTGCGGCAAAGACTCTGTCTGCGGCGGTAGTATCTATACTTCAGGCGGTATGCTTTATGTTCGGTATGAGCAGAATGATGAGTGGTATGGTAGACGGCGCAGGACTTGATGCCGATAAATTTGACAAGGCGCTCAGAAACCTGGGTCTCAGCCTTTCGGCAGGACAGTATGTGCTGATAGGTATTCAGATGTTCCTGTCTATTCTTATTGCATTGTCGGTAGCTCTTATACTCGGAGTGCTGGCAAAAGACGCAAAATCTGCGCAAACGCTTCTTATGCCGATAAACTTCTCGGCAATGGTACCGTATTTCCTGTCGCTGATGTCTGATATAGGCTCGCTTCCGATAGCACTGAGAGCTATAGTTTATGTAATACCGTTCTCGCACACCTTTACAGCGACCGAGAATGTAATGTTCTCAAACACAGCCGTGTACATTGGCGGACTTATCTATCAGCTTATATTCCTTGCCGTCTGCATGAAGATAGCGCTCTCGATATTTATGAGCGACAAGATCTTCACAATGAGCCTTGGCGGCAAAAAGGAAGGAAAGAAAAAGAAAAAAGCTAAGGCATAACGAAAAAGCTCCCCGATATCCGGGGAGCTTTCTTATTCATCGTCTGTTCTGCTGTCAAGGAGCATTCCGCTGTCCTCGGTCATACCGAAGATCTTCCAGCTTCTGCCTACCTTTCCGACGTAAACATATAGTTTAGCGTCCTGAGTGTCCTTAGAGCCCCTGAATGTAACATTCACCACCAGCTCGTAAGCTTCGCTTATGCTCGGAGCCTTGCCGTAGGACTTTTTGTACTCACTGAGGTCATAATCGTCTTTGTCAAGCTTTGTTTCCTTGCCGAATTCAACGCTTATGGTGTACCCCTCACCGTACTGCTCGATAAAGTGAGAGTAGAGCACTTCCTTCATTACCTGCTCTTTGGAATATCCGCCGTCTTTTCTCTGCTGTTCGTACTCGTCCTTCATATCAGAGGGGAAGCAGTCAATGAACTTGTCGAAGTCGCTGTTCTGAATGGAGCTGAAATACTGCTTTACCACATCACGCTTATCGCTTTTGAAAATGATGCCGCTTTTCCAAAGCACTGCCAGCACCACAACCACGAACACAACAGCTACTATAATAAGTGTTTTTACACCGGCATTCTTGTCATAGTTTCGGTTTTTCTGTCTTGCCTCACGGCGCTCCTTTTCCCACTTTGCGTAAACTGCCTTATCCTCCTCCGAGCGAAAGCGCTCGGGCTTGGTGGCTTTTTTATATTTCTGTGCAGCTTTGGAGTTTTTCAGCGCAGGATTTCCGTAACCGCATTTGTCGCAGTACTTGCCGCTGTACATCTCGCCGCAGGATTTGCATACTTTTGCCATTGTTTCACCTTTTCCGATAGTAGTGCTTTAATAATACACCTTTTCGCTCTCTTTGTCAATGCCTGAAATAACAGGAGCCGTTCACTTGCTGAACGGCTCCTGTCGGAAGTATAGAATATGAAAATATGAAAACAGCTTATTTATCTGAGTATCAGAAGCCCAGTCCGTAGCCGCCGAAGTACTCTCTCAGATCGTCGTCTCCGCCGTAGTAATCATAATAGTTGTTGTAGTTCTGCTGCTGCTGTTCCTCGTTCTGGTTTTCCTGTGTTACAGACTCAGCAGTGGATTCACCGAGAACAACGTCTACGCTGATCTTCTTGCCGTTTCTGTAAATTGTGAGGTTTACAGTATCGCCTACTTTGAACTGGTTCTTTATCTCGTTGAGCTCGCTCAGGTTTGTGATGAACTCATCATTTATACCGATGATAATATCATTCTCCTGAATGCCTGCGGCTTCAGCTCCGCCGCCTTCTGTTACACCCTTTACAAGGAAGCCCTGAGGTATTCCATAGTATGAAGCGTAAGCGCTCGATACATTGGTTCCTGTTACACCAAGGCTCGGTCTGCCTGTAACGTAGCCGTTCTTCATCAGGTCATCAACTATCGGAAGAGCATCATCTATCGGGATAGCGAAGCAAAGGCTGTCAGCAACAGATGCGTCCACTCTTGCCGAAGCTATTCCTATTACCTGACCGTATGCATTGATAAGCGGTCCGCCTGAGTTACCGCCGTTGATAGCGGCATCTGTCTGGATATAGTTTATTGTTCTGTCCTCAATTGTGAGGGTTCTGTCTGTGGCTGAAATAATACCTGCTGTTACGGAGTTTGCAAGGCTAAGGCTTACAGGGTTTCCGATAACGATAGCAGCTTCACCGATCTGAAGGTCGGCAGATGTTCCGAACTCAGCGGCTGTAAGTCCCTCTGCCTTAATTTTCAGCACTGCTATATCGGTCTGGTTGTCAGCGCCTACAAGCTCTGCTGTATAGGTGAGGTTATCCTCGTTGGAGTCAGAGCTCTTTGAAGTGCCCGAATCCGAGGTCTCATCAGAGTTTGAATAGTTGGCCGGAAGTACTACGCTTATCTCCTGTGCGTCTTTAACAACATGAGCATTAGTCAGAATGTAGCCGTCTTCGCTCATTATAATGCCCGAGCCTGTAGCCATTCCGTTCTGAAGAACGCATGAAATACCGACAACTGAAGGAGATACCTTGTCAACTATCTCAGGGATAGTAAGTGCGTCGCTCGGAGTGGAGAGCTGCTGAATAGTCGGGAGATTTGTTCTGTCTACCGAGGACTTAGCCTTTGCGGAAACTGCCTCGCTCTTTTTGGAGCTCTCGCTCTGTGAGTCAGTTGATGAGATAACTCTGTCGCCGGTAATAAGTGTATATCCGACAATAGATGTAGTAGCGATAGCGCCCACGCTCAGCAATGCAATGATACCTGTCAGTATCTTCTTGCCTGCGGTGCTCTTCTTCTTGGGCTGGTAGCTGTATTCGCTTCTGGTGTTCTGTGTGTAGGAGCCGTACTGCCGGTCGTAAGCCGACTGATTAGAATCATATGAATAGCGGTTCTGATCTGTGTCTGTCTGTCTGTTGTAGTTGAAATCGTTTCTGTAGTCGTTCATAAAAAAGCCTCCTGAATATGTAAAAGACGGAGCTGTTCAGGCTGTCTGCCTGCTTGTTCCTGTCTTGTTTGACTATATTTTATTATATCCCGCAATGTGATAATTAAATGATAGTTCTGACAATTTTTAATGTTTTTTATACGTTCGTTATCGGAACGAAAATGTTTCTTTAATGATAGTTTGTGAAAGCTCTTCAGCATAGTAAATAATTTGTTAATTGATAGCTTTTTTGACGAATATATGAAACTATAAAAAAGTATTGTTTTAACGATTCGTTCATGTGTACAAAAGCGAAAGTTGAGTTTTGTTAAAAATGCCGAAATTGGAAACTATGCCGAAAAAAGGGCTTTCGTAAACGATTAACTAACCTTGACAAATTATCAGTAAATTGATATAATTAAGATTAGCATAATGACCCCTTATGTACATTTTTTATGAATTATTGTGACTATTGTTCAGACCGATAAGTTTCTTTTTGAGCATTTTGTACATAAAAGCCCAGGCGGAACAGCTCGGAAAAACCAATGTGAATTTTGCACAAATCAACAGCGAAGCATACCCTGAGAGGTCGGCCTATGAGTGTTATACTGTCTACCAGAGGCGTAAACCGTGATTTCAAGATCGGTGACGGAAGCATAGTCTCTGCTTTGAAAAATATCAATATAGAAATAGAGCAGGGAAAGCTTACTATTCTCAGAGGGCGCTCGGGAAGCGGAAAGACCACCCTAATAAATATCCTCGGTGCGCTGGATAAGCCGACGAGGGGAAATGTGTTCTTCGGGGATAGGGATATAACCAAGCTTTCCGAAAGGGCGAGGGACAACATAAGGCGCTATGAGATGGCGTTTGTGTTTCAGTCTGTGGCGCTGATGTCGGGTATGACCGCCTATGAGAATGTTGAGTTCGGGCTGAGGCTTGCGAAGTTCCCCTATGCTCAGAGAGATAAGAGGACAAAGGACTGTCTCAGGAATGTGGGGCTTGAAAAAAGGGCTGTACACAGGCCTTCCGAGATGTCGGGAGGAGAACAGCAGAGAGTGGCAATAGCAAGGGCTATAGCTCACAGGCCGAAGATAGTTTTCGCCGATGAGCCTACGGCTGAGCTTGATACGAACACGGCTCTGCATATAGTGAAGCTTTTTAAGGAGCTGGTCGCAAACGAGGGCATGACCATTGTTATGACAACGCATGACCCGAGTATGATGGATATTGCTGACAGGGTCTATACGCTTGAGGACGGTGAGATAGTTGAGTGATACCGTTGATACTATTGTAACCGCTGAAAATGATGAATATATGATCCGATGTGAAAATCTCGTAAAAATTTATAAGACCGCCGATGTTGAGGTAGTTGCCCTTCAGGGACTTGACCTTGATGTAAAAAAAGGCGAGCTTATGGCTATCGTGGGTAATTCGGGAAGCGGAAAATCAACGCTTCTGAATATGCTCGGAGGACTGGATAAGCCCTCGGCAGGAAGCCTTTATGTAGACGGGAAGAATCTTCTCAAGTTCACTGACAGGGATTATATGGAGTATAAACGCAGGACTGTCGGGTTTGTCTGGCAGAATAATGCGAGAAATCTTGTGCCGTATCTTACGGCAGTGCAGAATGTTGAGCTGCCGATGCTTCTGAACGGGGCTCACAAAAAACGGCAGAAAGCGCTGGAGCTTCTTGACAGAGTGGGGCTTCTGAACAGAAAGAATTCAAGGCTTGACCAGATGTCGGGAGGTGAACAGCAAAGGGTTGCGATAGCGATCGCTATGGCGAATAACCCGAGACTGCTGCTGGCTGATGAGCCTACGGGCTCGGTTGATACGAAGACATCGAATATGATCCTCGATATTTTTAAGGAGCTGAACAGAAGCGACGGCGTGACAGTGGTCATCGTTACGCACGATGTTAAGCTCGCAAATCATATCGACAGGGTCGTGGCTATAAGAGACGGGCGAACAAGCTCCGAGATAGTGAGAAAACGCTCCTATGTTGAAGAGCTTAACGAAATGGGAGATATAGTTCTCGTCGAGGAGGAGCAGGAGGAGCCTGTACATGAGGAGCTGCTGGTGCTTGACCGTTCGGGAAGAGTACAGCTCCCGAAGGAGTTTCTGGAGAAGCTCGGAATAAAGGGCGGAGATAAGATCAAAGCCGAGCTCGATGAAGAAAATGACAGAGTTGTGATCTTCAGGTCGGGCTGAGGAGGGTTAATACCCGTGAGGGTTTAATATTGGGATCTATATACTATTTATAATGTATAATATATAAGTAGGTGTGATTCTCGCAAAATGATCATTATGAGAAAGGTGGATTCACAAGTGAAGGACACAAGGTTCAGACGTGTTATAAGCTCGGCCCTTGCGCTGGCTCTGTGCTGCTCGTGCGGCATAGGCGCTTTTGCGGCAGACGATAATGCGTCAAATTCGGATAGTTCGGCGACAAGAACTACCGGTACCGATTCTCTGAGACAGACTTCCTACACCAATTATGTAGACAAGTATGCCGATGAGGCCAGACCTGATAAGGAAGTTCAGGTCATGGGTAAGGATTATGATCCGACTTCTGTCGTTGATGCCGATATTTCGGTAACAACAGTTGACGGAAAAAGCGATGTAATGCAGTGGGCCAATCAGGAGGGTTCAGTTTCATATAAGGTGAACGTTCCCGAGACCGGCGTGTATAACATCAAGATGAGCTATTATGCTCTTGACAGCAACACTAACGATGTTGAGTTTGCGCTCGAAATCGACGGTGAGACACCCTATTCTACAGCAGGAAGAATTACTCTTCCGAAGAGATGGGTGAATGAATCAGACATTAAACAGGATTCGAGACAGAACGATATCCGTCCGGGACAGATTTCTCAGCCGTGCTGGCAGGAAACTCCGTTTGAGGATATAGACGGTCTTTATAATGAGCCTCTTGAGTTCTATCTTGAGAAGGGTGACCATACCTTCACCTTTGATTCCGAGAAGGCCGAGTTTGCTGTAGAGTACTTCACTCTCTATCAGTACAAGACTCCCGAGCCTTATTCTGCTCCTGATGACAGTCAGCTTTCCATGGCCAGCGGACAGCTGATAACTCTTGAAGGAGAGACTGCGGACTATAAATCAGCGAGAACACTTTATCCTACTGCCGATAAGAGCTCCTACATCACATCATGCGTGAACGGCTCGAGCCCTACCAAGACAAGATACAACACCATTGGTTCGGGAAGCTGGACACAGTCCACCCAGACCGTTACATGGATAGTTGATGTCAAGGAAGCAGGCTTCTACAAGCTCGGTATCAGAGCGAGACAGGATCAGATGAGAGGTATGTACTCCAACAGACGTCTCCTCATCAACGGTGAGGTGCCCTGCAAGGAGGCCGATCAGATCAAGTTCTACTACGATACTGATTGGCAGGTAACTGTTCCTGAGTCTGAGGACGGAGATACAATGTACTTCGAGCTCAAGGCAGGAACAAACTACATCTCGCTTGAGGCTGTTCCCGGTGAGATCGGTGAGATCATGGGCCGTCTCGATGAGACTGTTTATGCTATCAACAGCTACTACCGTCAGATCCGTCAGATCACAGGTCCTGACCCTGATGAGTATAACAACTATATGATAGACCAGGCTATTCCTTCTATCATTCCTGATTTTAAGGACTATGCAAGCCAGCTCAGAGACCAGAAGAAGCAGATCGAGGATCTGTCGGGCTCGGGCGGAACGGAAGCCGAAACTCTTGAGAAAATGGCTATCGTTCTTGATAAGTGCATTAAGAAGCCTGACCTTATCCCTGAAATGATGTCGCAGATCAAGGATAACGTTACAGCGCTTTCAACCTTTATTAACCAGTACCGTGAGCAGCCCCTTGAGGTCGATATGATCGAGGTTGCTACCAAGGACAAGGATTTCACATCTGCTGATTCTTCGTTCTTCGGCTCACTGAGCTACGGCTTCCAGGCATTCATGGGTTCGTTCTGGGAGGATTACAACTCCATTTCCGACGATGACGGCGGAGAGTCAATGGAGTGCTGGGTTTCCCTCGGCCGTGATAATGCAGAGGCAGTTCAGCAGCTCATTACCAGTGACTTTAATCCGAACTACGATACTCAGATTAACCTGAAGCTCGTTCAGGGCGGTATCGTTGAGGCTACCTTCGCAGGCAAGGGTCCTGA
>CAMMYU010000187.1:0-10177 GCA_946528545.1 uncultured Ruminococcus sp. | reverse complement strand
TGTTGCAAAAGTTCTTTTAAAAGGGGTCTGGGGCGACAGCCCCAGTGGGGCAAATGGGGCGAAGCCCCATCTCCCCTCACTCCAGCCGAGGCTGTCTGTACGAATGTACAGACCTGACGAGGCAAAATCTGCACTATTTTGAGTTTATCGACAGACTGAGCCCTCTGATTTATCATCAGAGGGCTTTGTTTTCTTTCATAGACTGTAAGGCTTGTCAGGCGCAGACGGATTGAAAGATGATTATCCAAATTGCCCTTTTTATTCATATTCGGGCGCCTGTTTTCGTGAAAAACTCTGATTTTTTGCAGGATTTAGTGAAATCACTTGCAAAATCAGAAGTTTTAGTATAGAATGATATAGGTAAAAATGAAACATCTTTGGAGGACACGGATATGGAATTAAAGGCAATGTCGAAAAGCGAGCTCGAAGCTTTTCTGAAAGAGACAACCGAGGAATATGACGGCTATAAGGCCAAGGGTCTGAAGCTCAACATGGCAAGGGGCAAGCCGGGTGCTGATCAGCTTGATCTGACTGAGGGAATGCTCACAGCGGTAAAGTCAAACGCTGACTGCTATGCTGAGGACGGCACTGACTGCCGCAACTACGGTATTGTAGACGGTCTGCCCGAGGCTAAAAAGCTGTTTGCGCCTATGCTGGGTGTAAGTGAGGACGAGATCATGGTGCTCGGAAACTCCAGCCTTACAATAATGTATGATAACATCGCAAAATTTACTGTTTTCGGAACAGGTAACGGTGCTGAGCCCTGGGGCGTTCAGGCAAGGGATAAGAAGCTGAAGTGGCTCTGTCCTGTACCGGGATACGACAGGCACTTCCTCATTACCGAGAAGTTCGGGTTTGAGATGATAAACATTCCTACGGGCGAGAACGGTCCTGACATGGATATGATAGAGAAGCTTGTTGCTGAGGACGATAGCATCAAGGGCATCTGGTGTGTACCTATGTACGCAAACCCTACAGGTATAACCTACTCTGACGATACTGTCAGGAGACTGGCTTCAATGAAGACTGCGGCTGCTGACTTCAGGATCTTCTGGGATAATGCTTACTGTATCCACCACCTGTGCGATACACCTGATACACTTCTGAACCTGCTTGATGAGGCTAAGAAGGCAGGCAACGAAGACAGAGTGCTGATGTACGCATCGACCTCTAAGGTGACATATCCGGGTGCAGGCGTGGCAGTGTTCGCATCATCGAAGGCTAACATTGACTATGTAAAGTCACTGATGACAGTTCAGTCTATCGGACCTGACAAGATCAACCAGCTCAGACACGTTAAGTTCTTCGGAGACTTCAACGGTGTGACCGAGCACATGAAGAAGCACGCAGCTATCATTGCACCTAAGTTCAAGGCAGTACTTGACGAGCTGGAGCGTGAGATAGCGCCTCTTGGAATTGCAAGCTGGACAAAGCCCAACGGCGGATATTTCATCAGCTTCAACACAATGCAGGGCTGTGCTAAAGAGGTCTGCCGTCTGTGCAAGGAGGCAGGCGTAGTCCTGACGGGTGCGGGCGCAACCTTCCCCTACGGAAAAGACCCTGATGATTCAAACATCAGAATTGCACCGACGCTTCCTCCTATCGAGGAGCTGGAGCTTGCAGCGAAGATTTTTGCGCTGTCAGTAAAAATAGCATCGGCAAAGAAGCTTCTTGCATAAAAAATCGAGCCGACAGGTGAGGAGCCTGTCGGCTTTTGATATGAATAATTTGTAAAATGCTCCGACTTTCAGTTAAATCGCACTTGACTTTATCAGTCTGCTGTGATATAATAGTATAGTTAATTGATGCGCTAGTAGCTCAGCTGGATAGAGTGACTGGCTACGAACCAGTAGGTCGGGGGTTCGAGTCCCTTCTGGCGCACGTTGATGAAAGCCCGTAATTACGCTGAAATAGTGCGTGGTTACGGGCTTTTTTATGCATTTAAGCTGTTAGTTTGGCAGGTGAAAATGCATGCTTGAGGTTAAAAATCACACAAAATCACACGAATAGTCACACGAGATAGCGGCAAATGAAGAGGCTTTTTTCAGAATATAAGCGGGCGAGGGAATGTTCTTCGCTCGATTTTTTGTTTTTTTAAGAGAAACGGGACCTCATTTGTGGACGAAAAGGACAATATTGCGTTTTGTTTAGCCAATGTATCTTACTTATTAGTTCCTAAAAAAGCACTAACACATCTTGACAAAATTATACAATATATGATATAATTATTTTGTTAAATTATGGTGCTTTTTCACAAAACGCTTTGATAAACATTTAAGATAGGAGTAATCATTATGCCAGTATTTAAGTGTAAAATGTGCGGAGGTTCTCTCGAAATATCGGAGAATATGACAGTCTGTGAATGCGAGTACTGCGGTACGCTGCAGACTTTGCCTAAGTCGGAGAATGAGCAGGCTCTCAATATGTACAACAGGGCAAACCATTTCCGACAGCAGTGTGAGTTTGATAAGGCTGCGGAGATCTACGAGAGAATGACCGCTCAGAAGGACGATGCGGAGCTTTACTGGTCGATAGTGCTTTGCCGTTACGGCATTGAGTACGTTGATGATCCGCTAACTAAGAAAAAGATCGCTACTTGTCATCGTACACAATTCAAGTCGATACTGGAGGATGCTGATTATCTGCAGGCACTCGAGCTTGCTGATGAAAGCCAGAGACTTGTGTACAAACAGGAGGCCGAATACATCGACAAAGTGCAAAAGGGCATACTTGAAATATCAAACAAGGAAAAGCCCTTTGACGTTTTCATCTGCTACAAGGAGACTGATGAAAACGGCAAGCGTACTCAGGACAGCGTTCTCGCTCAGGAGCTTTATTATCAGCTGGAGCGTGAGGGCTTTAAGGTGTTCTTCTCGAGAATAACGCTTGAATCAAAGCTGGGTTCAGAGTATGAGCCCTACATTTTTGCTGCCCTGAATTCAGCGAAGGTGATGGTAGTTGTGGGAACTAAGCCCGAATACTTCAACGCTGTGTGGGTCAAGAACGAGTGGAGCCGTTATCTTATGCTTATGAACGAGGACAGAAGCCTTACTCTTATCCCTGCATACAAGGATATGGACCCTTACGATCTGCCCGACGCTTTGTCAATGTTCCAGGCACAAGATATGTCAAAGCTCGGCTTTATGCAGGATCTTATCAGAGGTATCACAAAGATTGCTAAGGAAGAGCCAAAACAGGAAGCTGTAAAAGAAACTGTAGTGAAAACCAATTCGTCCAATATAGAAAACCTTATCAAAAGGGGAAAGCTCGCACTTGAAGACAAGGATTGGGATGCAGCGGACAATTTCTTTGAACAGATTCTTAATGAAGATGTCGAGGAAGCCAGAGCTTATATAGGAAAGCTACAGGCTCATCTTGAAGTATCCTCTGAAGAAGAACTGGGTGAGATTGCCGTTGATTATAGTAATAATAACAACTACAAAAAGGCATATAGATTCGCTGATGATGACTACAAAGTAAGAATCAAAACTTTTCTTAACAGTTCTTTATTTAATTTGACAACAGATGCATATAACTCGGCTTCCAAATATGATGAATATAAAGATATAAGAACAAAGTTTGAAAATCTTGAGCTTTGTGAAAAAAAGAATGAAATGATTCCAAAGTGTACTGAAAATATGTACAACATTCTTTTGAGGCTGGTTCAAACTACATATTATACTAACGATTTGGATTATGTAGAACAGCGCTTCAAGGATCTTGAAGATTATATGGATCTAACTCAAATCAAAAAGTTAAAAAACGAAAGATTTGATGCTGTAAAAAACAATGAAAGTAAATATCAAAAAGCAAATCAACTACTAAGAAATGATGATGTTGAATCACTTAATAGTGCAATCTCAATCTTGGAAGAAACAGGAACATATAAAAACTCTGAAGAACTAAAAAGCAGAGCTAAAACTAGATTGAAAAAAATAGCTAGAAATGAAGAGTACGAAAGAAAAATAAAAGAAATATCCAGCGATAGAAAGAACCTTTATGAAGAATTAAAGCATTTAGGAGTTTTCTCAAAGAAAAGAAAGCAAGAAATCGAATACTTATTGTCTGATCTTGCAAAAAAAGAGAAAGATCTAAAAGAAGAATATGAGGATATACTTAAATAACGAAAGGATTAATCATCATGCCAGTGTTCAAGTGCAAAATGTGCGGAGGTTCGTTAGAAGTCACAGACGGAATGACAGTCTGTGAATGTGAGTACTGCGGAACAGAACAGACTCTCCCTGCCTTTGATAACGAAAAGAAGATCAACTTGTTCAACAGAGCACACCGCCTGAGATTCAAATGCGATTTCGATGGTGCAGAAGGTATATACCAGAATATAGTCTCGGAATTTCCCACAGAAGCCGAGGCTTATTGGGGTTTGTGTCTGTGCAAGTATGGTATTGAGTATGTAGAGGATCCGTTGACAGGAAACAAAATACCGACCTGTCACAGAACGGCCTATGAATCTATTCTCAACGACTCCGACTACTTGTCTGCTGTCAAGAATGCTGATAGTGTAGCAAAGACTGTCTATGAGAAAGAAGCAAAAGCTATTGATGTTTTGCAGCAGAAAATCCTTGCTGTGGTAAAAAATGAAAAGCCTTATGACGTCTTCATCTGCTACAAGGAAACAGACGAAAACAAAGAGAGAACTCCAGACAGCGTTCTAGCACAGGAGATATACGATAAGCTGACGCAAAATGGGCTGAAAGTGTTCTTTTCCCGAATCACTCTGGAAGACAAACTTGGAGTTGACTATGAACCATATATCTTTGCGGCTTTGAAATCTGCAAAGGTGATGCTTGTTGTCACGACCAAGCTTGAATATGTGGAGTCTGTATGGGTGAAGAATGAGTGGGCAAGATTTTCAAGGCTTGCTCAGAAGGACACCTCAAAGGTGCTTATTCCTTGCTATTCGAATATTGACCCTGAAGATCTGCCTGCAATGCTGACTACCAAGCAGTCACAGGATATGAATAAGCTTGGTGCTATGCAGGATCTTATCAGGGGCATCACCAAGATCGCCAAGGAAGAGCCTAAGCAGGTAGTCATCAAGGAGACGGTTGTCCAGACAGCGAATGCTTCAACTGCTCCACTGCTTAAACGTGCAGCTCTGTTCCTCGAAGACGGCGACTGGGATAATGCAAAAGACTACTGCAACAGAGTCCTCGACCAGGACCCTGAGTGCGCTCAGGCTTATTTCTATCTGCTTATGGCAAAGCTGGGTACTAATGATATTAACAATGTGTGTATCGATTTAAGTAATTCAAAGGATTTTGAAAAAGCAATTAGATATGCAGATGAACAATATAAAGAAGAGCTTCTAAAAATCAAAGAAACTGCAGATAAAAAGCATTTGATTAGCCGTATGGCTAAAGTTTTAACAGAATACAGAAAACGTAAAAATAGAGATAATGAGATCAAAAATGATCTGTATTATACCGCCGTCGTTCGCATGGAAAAGGGTGATTATCAAAAAGCAGCAGAAGAATTTAAGAGTCTTAAAGACTATAAAGATTCTGCTGAAAGATTAAAGGCTTGCGAAGCTGGGGCTATAGAAGATAGGTATAACAAAGCCGTGCAACATATGAATTCAGCAGTAGAGGAAACTGATTATCAAAAAGCAGCGGAAGAGTTTAAGGAATTGAAAGACTATAAAGACTCTGCTGAAATGATAGAAAAGTGTCAAGAAAAGATAAATAATCTAATGATTAAATCCACAGTATATTCAAGTATAGCGTTTTTGTGTGTTATACTATTACCCATTCTTTTTTATATGATTCTTCGCTAATCTGATAGTGTGTCAATATTGAAAATGCTACGTAAAAAGATGAAAGATCATAAAACCTGAACGCAAAACAATAAGACAACAAGGAGTTGATACCTATGTCCAAATTCGTAATAGAATGCCCGAAGTGCGGGCGGTATACTGAGGCCAAATCAGGCTTTTTTGCAAAGAAAAAAGTTGATTGTGTCTGCGGTCATGTTATTGATGTTAAAACTGAAAAAATGAGTTCAAGGCTTTGCCCTCACTGTGGAAATATGGTCATTTTTGACCAGTCTAAGGGCAGTGATGCTAAGTGTCCCGTATGTCATGAGAAAATCAATACATACAACAATATGGCTGCACTTGTTCAGTTCCATTGTCCAAGCTGCTCCTGTGAGCTGAGTGCGGATAAGAATGCGGATACATACACATGCCCGCTCTGCGATACCGAAATTGATGTACAGAAGGCTGTTGCTAAAGAAGCCGAGAAAAACAAAGGCCTTGCCAGCGTCATCAAATACGAAGGCGACAACCAGACCTTTGTTTGGAAGCACCCGATCGAGGATTTCAATCTCGGTTCGCAGCTTATCGTTCATGAATCGCAGGAGGCTGTGTTCTTCCGCGATGGTCAGGCACTTGATCTGTTCGGAGCAGGACGCTACACTCTTGCAACACAAAATCTTCCGATACTTGAAAACCTGTATAAGCTCCCAACCAACGCTGATACGATTTTCCACAGCGAGGTCTACTTTATCAACAAGACCACTCAGATGGGTATTAAATGGGGCACTGACAGCAAGGTGCGTTTCTTTGACACGGCAACAGGCCTGCCTATCGAGATAGGTGCAAGCGGTCAGTTCAACCTGCGTGTCGAGGACTCGAGGAAGCTTCTTATCAAGCTTGTCGGCACCGCAAGCGAGTTTACGCAGGCCGATGTCATTGACGGCGTTTACGGAATGAAGCCGACTATAGCAAAGTTCCGTGCTATGATAATGACTAAGGTGAAAAGCCACCTTGCAAGGATAATCAAGGAAAACAATATCAATATTCTTGAAGTTGATGAGCACCTTGAAACTATCTCAAACCAATTATGCATCACCATAAACGAGAACCTTGCCGATTACGGTCTCTTTATGCCCGAGTTTTTCGTCACAACAATAGTAACGCCCGACGATGACCCGAACTTCAAGAGGCTCAAACAGCAGCACGCAGACCTGTTCCTCAAAGTCCGTGAAGAGCAGATCAGAAAGGCTGAGGCCGAAGCAAGTGCAGAGCGTCAGACTGTTGAAGCTCAGACAGCTGCAAAGATGAAAGTCATTGGTGCACAGGGCGAGGCCGAGGCATACAAGCTCAAAGCTGAGGCTGAGGCTGCCGAAATGCGTATGAAGGGCTACACCTATCAGCAGGAGACAGCCCGTGAGGTCGGCCTTGCGGCTATGGAAGGCATCGGCAAGAGCGGCGGAGCAGGCGGCGGATTTGGTGACATCGCAGGTCTTGGAGTAACTCTCGGAGCTATGGGTAGCGTTATGGGTATGACTAAGGAAGCTCTGAACCCTGTTGCCCAGAATGCACAGGGCATGGGCACGGCTATCGGTGAGACTATCTCAGCAACGGGTGATACATGGAACTGTGAATGCGGTCAGAAAAACATCACATCAAAGTTCTGCCCTGACTGCGGAAAACCAAAGCCTGCACCTTTGTCGGCAGACAGATGGGATTGTCCCAACTGCGGAACAAAAGGAATAACAAGCAAGTTCTGTCCCGACTGCGGCTCTCCCAAGCCAGAAAAGCCCACAGGCTGGATATGCCCGAACTGCGGTACTAAGGATATAACGTCTAAGTTCTGTCCAAACTGCGGCAACCCAAAGCCAGCAGAACCCTCAACATGGGACTGCCCTAACTGCGGTCATAAAGGAATAAGCAGCGGCTTCTGCCCCGACTGCGGAACTAAGAGAGGAGAATGACCATGCGTAAAAAAGCGATAGCAGTCCTTGCAATAGTGTTTGTAGTATTCAGTGCCTATGCATTTATCATTCCATTCCCCAAGGGAGCGTCCTTCTGGATAGCTTATGCCGCTGAAGTAATTGCGATAGCTCTCCAGTTCCCGATATTCAAGGTCGCATTTGACGGCAAAAATGATCTGAAGAGCAAGGTGCTGGGCTTCCCAATAATGCGGGTAGGCTATATGTATCTTGGTATACAGACAACAATAAGCCTTGCACTGATTCCGCTGGGGTATGTTCCGATACCTGCGTGGCTGTCACTTGTGCTTTGCATTATAGTTCTTGGTGCAGCTTTGGCTTGCAGTGTCTCTGCGGCAGCCGCAAGAGAAGAGGTCGAGAAAATCGAAGCAGCTGTAAAGCCCGATACATCACTTATGATGGACCTCAGATCAAGGTCGGAGAAGCTCACCAATAAAACAGGCGATGCTTCCTTGAAAAAACAGCTTGAAGCTCTCGCTGAGAACATCAGATTCAGCGACCCTGTTAGCTCACCTGCGATAGCTGCCGAGGAGCAGAAACTGGGCTCCGTACTTGCAGAGCTTGAAAAGGCAGTGCTGTCAGGCAGCGAGGATATCAGCCAGCTTATTATTCAGACCCAATCTGCTTTGGACGACAGAAATACAGCTTGCAGGGGTAGTAAGAGAAGGTGAGAAGATGATCTTAAAATGCAAAATGTGCGGTGGATCGTTGGAGGTCACTGACGGAATGACAGTCTGTGAATGCTAGTACTGCGGAACCAATCAGACTATACCTAAAAAACACGATGACATTCTGGCAAACAACTTTAACAGGGCAAATAATCTCCGAATGAAAAGTGAGTTTGATAAAGCTCAGGATCTATACGAAAAGATAGTATCTGCTAATCCGAATGAAGCTGAAGCTTACTGGGGTATAGTACTATGTAAGTATGGCATCGAATATGTCGAAGATCCCATTACTAAAAAAAGAGACCTACCTGCCATCGTACTCAACTTGAATCTATAATGTCTGATATAGATTATCAAGCAGCGTTAGTGTATGCCGACAACTCTCAGAAAACTATTTATGAACGAGAAGCATTATTTATTGACAAGCTGCAGAAGAACATTTTGTCTATAGTTCATAAGGAGGATCCATTTGATGTCTTCCTTTGCTACAAGGAATCTGACGAAAATGGGAAGCGAACAAAAGACAGTGTTATTGCAAATGAAATATATCATCAACTGACACAGGAAGGGTTCAAGGTATTCTACTCAGCAATAACTCTTGAAGACAAGCTTGGTCAGGAATATGAGCCCTATATTTTTGCAGCTCTTAATTCTTCAAAGGTAATGCTTGTTATAGGGTCAAAGCCTGAATACTTCAATGCGATATGGGTCAAAAACGAATGGAACCGATACTTAAATATCGTAAAAAACGATTATTCAAAGCTTCTGATTTCTTGCTATAAAGATATGGATGCTTATGATCTGCCTGAGGAGTTTTCTCATTTGCAGGCCCAGGATATGAGTAAGATCGGGTTTATAAACGATGTTATACGTGGGATAAGGAAAGTATTGCATACTGAACAGACAGTTATTCTTACGACACCATATACAATGGCTAATAATACAACACAATTTGATACAGATCCTCTTCTGAAAAGAATAGAGCTGTTTCTTGAGGATGGTGAGTTTGACCGTGCCGATGATTTTTGTGAGCAAGTATTAAATCATGATCCTATGAATGCTGATGCATATCTTTATAAACTGATGATAGAAAATCAGTGTACTACTAAAGAATCATTATCATCACTTGACCACTCAATTAAGGATAGTAAAAACTATTCTAAAGTTATTAGATTTGGAAATGAAGAGCAAAAAGAATTTTTATCAAAAGCCGAGGATGATATTCAAGCACTATTAAAGAAAAAAGAGGAAGATAAAACATCCGAGAAAGACAGTCATAAAAGGGTATTAGATTTAGATGAGCTTGAGCATCGATTTGATAATATTCTTCCGATCGTTTTTAATTCTGCTGATATCATTTCAGATGAATCTGACGATTAGTATCCTCAATGGCTAATTCTTATAGACAATTAAAATGGAGTCTTATTAACAAGCCTAAAGCAAGAGAGGCATATATTAATGATACTCTCAATACTGGATTTAATGAACTGCTTGGAGAAATCAACAAGTCTTTTGATGTTTTTTCAAATGATAAGACTGTTGTATTTAGCTGATATAGTTATATGAATTCATACTAAATGATATCAAGAAAGGCTTCTGCACACACCCCAGCAGAAGCCTTTTTCCTTCCCGAGCGTATGCTCAGCATCGGGGAGGTCTCGGAGGGCACTCCCTCTGAGCAGGTAGTACCGCACAGACTATGCAAAGCCCGCCTAAAGTCGGGGTTTGTATAGCCAGCGGTGCTACCTGCCTATGCT
>CAMMYU010000186.1:0-9704 GCA_946528545.1 uncultured Ruminococcus sp. | reverse complement strand
ACTGTCAGGCAGATATCCTTTAATATAGGTTCTCCGCCGAAATATTTGTATAAATGTTCAATATTAAGTACCATATTACTCTCCAAGTCATTAATAAGAATAGTATACCACATATCTTAAAAGCTTTCAAGTGCATATTGATAAAAACTCTTTGCAAGCATTGGTAAAACTATTTACAAACGTAAATTTTTATGCTATAATACTACTTATAGGGGGAGATATTATGAAAAAACTTTTATTGCTTATAGTTTTTGCTTTTGCGGTATCGGTACAGCCTTTTGGCTTACAGACCAAAACTGTTGATGCAGCATCTACTCACATACATAATTGGCAGCCTGTATACAAAACTATAGAACATCCTGCAGTGTATAAAACATATTGGATGTATTGTCCTTCATTTTACTGTGGTGCTCATCCTGAATATTGTCCTTATGATCCTAATAGATTAACTCCTGACAATGATCCTTGGGGTTGGTGGCAGCGTCGTACGTCTTATGATCTTCTTTGCTGGCATTATGGAAGTCTTGAAGATGTACCTGACGAGTATAAAGTAGAATGGATTACAAAAGATACCTGTATAAATTATGGAATTTCTTCTAGTGAATGGAATAAAATAACTAGTTATGATGGTTGTTATATTGCTACTACAGATCCTTGGGGAAATAAAACTACATTTGACCCTAAATATGATGTTTTAGTTTGTATTAAAGGTACTGCAGAAAGTAAGGCTGAAATAGCATATAAAAAGCAATTTGGTGTATCATTTAGTGCTGCTTGTGATAATGTAGAAGACTGTTATTTACCAATGGCACAAACAACAGTTACAGATACTTGGACTGAACAGATAGTAGATCATTATAAATGCAATGGCTGTGATGATATATTAAATTGCAGTTCTTCGACACCTTATAAAGTTGGCCTGTTGGCTAACGATAAAACACTTTCAGGCGAGAGCACAGCTGTTACATTTTCGGGCAAGGGCGGAAGCAGTATAATAAATACCGATAAAAACGGCTGCTTTATAGTGCCCGATGAGCTTGCTGACGGCACATATACTCTTTCTGCCGCAGCCGACAGCTTTGTTTCACGGCAGTATTCTGTCACGATAAAGAGAGGAGAGCTTACAGCCGACCCTAAGATCAAGCTGAACCTCATCGGAGATGCAGACGGCAACGGAACGATCAGTGTTCTTGATATCACAAAAATAAAGCGGCACCTTATCAAGGTAGATAACCTGACAGGGTATCCCGGCAAATGTGCAGACGCCAACTGTGACGGAAATGTAGATGTATTTGATATAACAGCGATCAAAAGGTATCTGATAGGCTACAGCAAGCTTGGCAAATAAGCAAAATTCAGCCCCGAATTATCGGGGCTGAGCTGTTTTCATCAAAAGTGCAGGCTCTTTACAAACGCATAAAAATATGCTATAATAGAAACCGAGGTCGATGATAATGAAAGACAAGATAAATACTTATGTTGTTCTGCTCGCAGTAATAATGGGGGTGTACTATATTTTTCTGGGCGCTTTGCTCTCCACGATGAACGTATCCAACGTGATCGAGGTCACAGCCCTTGTTATACCGTCTATACTGACAGGCTCGCTGTCAACTCTGCTTATCCAGAAGCTTATCAGGGCATGGAAGCTAAAAAAAGCAGGCCAGCCCCAAGACCCGACCGACAATGACGATACTGAAACAAAATAAGCTCTCGCAGTTTGTGAAAGCTTATTTTTATATATTGCAGTATTTTTTGATCTCCTTCATCACAGAATTCTCATTATTTGAACCCGTTATAAAGTTTGCAGCCTCTTTAACAGACTTATGCGAATTAGACATAGCAAAGCTGTAATATGAGTTGTTGAGCATATCAACATCATTAAGATAGTCACCGAATGCCATTGTTTCTTCGTAGCCTATGCCGATACGGTTTTCAAGCCTTTTAAGAGCAGTTCCCTTAGTTGCCCCAAGCGGCATGATATCCACCCAGTATTTCCCCGAAAGCTGTACGTTGCAGTGATCGGAAAACTTCTCGGTAAGCCTGATACAGCCGTCATTTTCTATCCCGTTATCCTCGTAAACAGCCAGCTTGAAGATCTCATCATCTACGGTTTTCAGATCATCTACCCGTACCTGATTATTATAGTAAAGGTCAATCTCATGTTGTGCAGCGGCCGACTTTGCATTGTGCCATGTGCCGTTTTTACCGCACAAAAGAACGGTATATCCGTATTTGTCGCAAAGCTCAATGCACTCATTGATAGTTTGTTTATCAAGGCTGTCTGCATATACGAGTTCTCCGCAGTCAATAACGTATGCTCCATTATCACAGATAAAGCTCATATCACTAAGATAATCCTTGAACTGCTCTTTCAGAGTACAGAAGCTTCTTCCGCTAGCGATAACAAACTTGATATTCCTGCTGAACAGCTCTTTGAGGACATCATCAAACTCCTCGGGCAGGTTCTTTTTATCATCAAGAAGTGTTCCGTCCATATCAGTTGCGATAAGTTTTATCATAAAAAGCACCTCTTTTGCTTTTATTATTCAATTATAATTCATTTTGAAAGCAAAATCAATCTTTTTTTCAAACTTAGAAAATCTTTGTCGGATCATATATAATATTTACACTTTTATTTCTCCTTTTGAACAAAACGGATACAGCTAAGATACCTCTTGTTAAAAAGCACCAATTATGTTTTACAAATAGATGTCAAAAGTGAAATTTAGCTGAAAATTTGGGCTTTTGTGTTGACAAAAGCAGAGTGTAAGTGTACAATATAACATATCTGAAAGAATAGTTGTGTTTTATATATGAGTATAACGAAAGGGGGAAAGGGTCGCCGACCCGTTTGCCTGTGGTTGAGAAGATAAAAAAGATACCCGGATCAATCAAGAGCTATGCACTTAATAATCTGCTGGTTATGATCTTTATTTTTTCATCGGTTTTCAATGCTTTTCTGCTGAGAGCATTTACAGTTAAATTTGAGTATAATCAGATTAAGCCATTGCTTGCAGACATTGCACTGGTTCTTTTCTGGAGCGTTTTTTCGTTTCTTTTCAAGAAGCCGAAAAAGCAGTTTATTTATCTGATGATATTCTCGTTTATATTTGTAGTTCTTTGTGTATCTAATTCAATTTATTTTACTAATTATAAGTCATTTATTTCTGTTTCTCTGATTTCGACAGCATCTCAGCTTACAGGTGTTATGAATGCTGTAACCGAGAATATTATGGAAGCGAAAGACCTTATCTTTATATGGCAGCTTCCTGCTATGATCGTTGCGTATTTTCTGATTAAGAAAAGAACCAGAGACTATGTTACTCAGGAACGTGAGAAGAAGCAGCGCAGAAAGTATGGTCTTGCTACGCTGTGTACATCTTTGGGCTTTGCAGGTATATGCTGTCTGCTCCTGACAGGAACGGATTATTCACGTCTGGCCAAGCAGTGGAACAGAGAATATGTAATGGGTACATTCGGACTGTATACTTATCAGGCCAGTGATATAGTTTCAACAATCAATGCAGAGATTAATATGGTTTTCGGCTATGATGAAAGCGAGGAAGCTTTTACAAAGTTCTATGAGGATAAGACGAAAACTGATGCTGAAGAAATAGAGAAGAATGAGTATACAAACATTTTTAAGAATAAGAATGTAATTGCTATTCATGCAGAGAGTATTCAGCAGTTCTGTCTTGATACATATATTAACGGTGAGGAGCTTACTCCAAACCTTAATAAGCTAGCCAGAGAGGGTTTATACTTTTCAAATTTCTATGCGCAGGAAAGTGTAGGTACAAGCTCTGACAGCGAGTTTACATTCTCGTCGTCTCTTATGCCTGCATCAAGCGGTACGGTTGCTATTAACTACTGGGACAGAGACTACTGCACAACTCAGAAGATGATGAAGGATCTTGGATATTATGTTTTCAGTATGCACGCTAATAACGGTACTTTCTGGAACAGAATGAACCTTCATTCGTCGCTTGGCTATGATAAGTTTTATAACTATACTACGGATTTTGAAATTGATGAGACTATAGGCCTCGGGCTTTCCGATAAGTCATTTTTCAGACAGGCGGTGCCAAAGATCGAGGACATTTCAAAGGAAAATGACAAGTGGTTCGGTGTAATGATAATGCTTACAAATCATACTCCGTTTACCGATATTGAGCGTGTAAGTGACTTTGAGGTCGATTTCAAGTATCAGAAGTATAATGAAGAAACAGGCCTTTATGAGGAAATGTCCGCAGATTTCCTTGAGGGAACTAAGCTTGGTTCTTATTTCAAGTCTGTTCACTACGCTGATGAGGCACTGGGTCAGTTTATGGAAGATCTTGAGAAACAAGGGCTCCTTGATGATACTGTTGTTGTTATCTATGGAGACCATGATGCAAAGGTCAAAGCTGAGGAGTATGACAGATATATAAACTACGATCCTTTTACTGATACTGTTCTTACCGAGGATGACCCGGGGTATACTCCTGTTGATGACTATTACTACAATCTGAACAGAAAGGTTCCGTTCATACTCTGGAGTAAAGGCGGAGAATACGAGCCTAAAGAATTCCATCAGGTAATGGGTATGTATGATATCCAGCCTACACTGGGTAATATGTTCGGGTTCTATAATAAATATGCACTTGGTCATGATGTATTGTCTATCGGTGAAGATGAAGAAAATGTTGTAATTTTCCCTAACGGAAACTTTGTTACCGATACTGTATATTATGATAGCCAGAAGGACAAGTATTTTGACCTGACAGATTATGAAAATGTAATGACAAAGATTTCATGCAATCAGGTATATAAAGATACGCCTAATTTGATTTATGAGGAGACTGTTCATGGTATCTTTAAGACGGTAGAAGAGTCTGATTACTGCCAGTCTGCTATTGATGAAAGGATCAATGACGGTGTGGTTGATGAAGCTTACATTTCATCATATTCCGAATACGCTAATGAGAGAATTGATATTTCCAACGCTATTATTTATTTTGATATGATAGATAAGGTTGACGGCGGATTTGACACATCAATGAAGCCCGAACAGCTTCCTTCTATGGAGCAGACTCCGTTTGCACCGCCTGAGAAACGGCATAACTTCGGAAGATTATCAGCATAATAGCTGCAATAAAAGAGACTCCCGATTTTTCGGGAGTCTCTTTTACATGAAAAAAGACCGACAAATGTCGGTCGGTTTTCCCGTATTATGCGCTTTATGAACGCTGTCCGTAATTATGCTCTCTCGACCTTACCGGAACGCAGACATCTTGTGCAAGCATAAACGTGACAGGGAGTGCCGTTTACAACAGCTTTAACCCTCTTAACGTTCGGCTTCCATGCTCTGTTGGTTCTTCTGTGAGAGTGAGAAACCTTAATTCCGAAAGTAACGCCCTTTCCGCAAAAATCACACTTTGCCATTAGGCTGCACCTCCTTTAACTTAATTTAAGATACTAAATCCATAACATTTAGTATTATAGCATATCTGAATTAAAAATGCAAGCCCTTTTCACAATTTTTTTATTTTTTTATGATTATTACAATATTTTGCCTAAAAGAATGTAATTTTGAGTATAAAATCCCTTGAAATTTATCTGCTGATAGTGTATAATTAAATAGAATAGTGTTGTTATGTAATGATGATTATATCATTCTGAAAGGAATAGCTTATTATTATGGATCAGACAACTCTGATAAAGTATGGAACGAGAATAATGATAATTTTCATGTGTACTCCTATTCATGAGTTTGCTCATGCATGGGCTGCTACAAAGCTTGGTGATGAAACTCCAAGATATCAGAAAAGGCTTACGCTCAATCCTGTTGCACATATTGATCCTCTGGGTGCGATAGCCCTGTTCTTTGCAGGCTTTGGCTGGGGTAAACCTGTACAGATCAATTCCAATCGCTTCAAGCACTACAGACGTGACCTTGCACTTACTGCTGCTGCAGGTCCTGCTTCAAATTTTATAATGGCGTTTATTGGAATTATTCTTGAGAAGCTTTTCTATCGTATCTATATTGTTCAGTATACTAACAGCCTGACCTCTCTTGGCGGCGGAGACCCTTCTCAGGCGATGTACTATGTTGCTGAGATATTCTGGTATTTTACAGCAATTAATATCGGTCTGGCAGTTTTTAACCTGATACCGATATTTCCGCTTGACGGAGAGAAGATTCTTAATTATTTCACAGGTCCAAAGTTTGATAAGTTCATGCGCCAGAACCAGTTTTATATAACTATTGGTTTTATGATACTGCTTGTTTCAGGCATACTTAACAGACCTCTTGGCTGGGTTCAGGGGCAGCTTTTCGATTTTATGGATTTCCTGACAGGCTGGGTTGACCCGATATTTAATGCGCTTATTAAAGTTTCTTGATTTTATTCTAATGCAGTGAAAGGATCTCTGTAATATATGACGACCGCACAGTTCAGGCTTGAAACCTTTGAAGGCCCTCTTGATCTGCTGCTTACGCTTATTGCTAAGCATAAGATGAATATCTACGATATTGAGATCTCATTGCTTCTCGCACAGTATCTTGAATACATGGAGCAGCTTGAATATGTCGATCATGAATATGAAGCAGAGTTTCTTGAAATGGCTGCACGGCTTGTGTATATCAAGACCTGTCAGCTTCTTCCTCATGATGAGGAGGCTGAGGTACTAAAGAAAGAGCTCGAAGGAAGACTTATTGAGTACTCACTCATAAAAATGGCTGCTGAGCAGCTTAAAGAAGGGTATAGCGGCGGTAATATATTTGTCAGGGCGCCTATGGAACTCCCTGTCAATAAGACATATACCCGAGAGCATGACCCTGAGGTTTTGCTGGAAGCTTATCTCGGCATTTCCAAGAAGGTTAAGGAAACGGAGCCTGTAAGAGCAAAGCTTTTTGAGCCTATTGTGTCGCATAAGATTGTTTCGGTAACTTCTAAGATTATATATGTTCTTAAAAGGCTTTACCGTTCCGGTGAGTGCGATATGTCGGGGCTTTACGAAGGGGTAGCTGATAAGAGCGAAAAGGTAGCAACCTTTCTTGCTATACTTGAACTAACAAAATCAGGCAGAATCAAGCTTAATGATGATAATACGAAGATTTATTTCAACAAAGATTCAAGAAAACAGCGTGAATCGAAGATGGATTCTTCAGTAGAGGATAATTCAGCGTCTGACGTTTCAGACATTACAAATGATGATACGAAGATTTCTGTAATCGAGGAGAGCATAGAGCCGTCTTCTGATGATAATCATGAATCAAATGCTCAGGCTGATGAAGAGCCTGTAAGTGCCCCTGTTTATGCAGAAAAAAAGCCCGAAGTTTCTGAGGCGATAAAAAAACGTGATGAGAAGTCAATGCCTGCGAGAATCAGACCTCTTATGATTACAGTTCCTGCTGTTATCGAAACTGAGAGCTTCACTTTACCTGCTGTTGAAGAAAGCGTTCGTGAAGAATATACAGTACATAACAATTCTTTAGAGGATGTTTCGGAGAAAACAAATTCATTCTTTTCTGATGATGAACAGACCTATACTCCGAATTACTGGAATAAACGCAGATATTATTGGGGCTTTTCTCCAATAGGCTCAGAACGAAGAATGGGCTATTGGAAATACGGATAAAGAGGTAATTATGGAAAATTCAAATATAACCGCTGTTATCGAGGCAATTCTTTTTGCATCCGGCGAGCCGATTGAAGAAGAAAAGCTCAGTGAAGCGGCATCTGTTACTAAACAGGAGCTTGATGAGGCTATCGAGAGCCTGAAAGAAAAATATTCATCTGATAGTTCGGCGATAACACTCTTGAAGCTTGAGAATGCTTATCAGCTTGCTGCAAAAGAGGAGTTTGCTCCGTTTATAAAAGCAGCTCTCGAAATTAAGAAGAACTCAGCTTTATCGCCTGCTGCAATGGAAACGCTGACTATAGTTGCCTACAATCAGCCTGTAACTAAAGGCTTTGTTGAGCAGGTCAGGGGAGTTGATTCTTCGGGAGTGGTCAATTCTCTGGTTGAGAAGGGGCTTCTTGCTGAGGCGGGAAGACTTGATCTTCCCGGAAGACCAATAGCATATAAAACTACAGATAATTTTCTCAGAGCATTCAGGCTTTCGTCAGTAAAGGACCTTCCTGAGCTTCCTGAACAAAAAGAGCAGATAAGCTTTGATGATCTGCTTGAAAATGCTGAGAATGCTCAGCAGGATTAATAACAAACCTAAAAATTAAAAGGAGTTGATAGCTATAATAGTATTATGGATACTGCTTGGTATAATAGCTCTTATAGTTATTCTTCTCCATTTTTCTTTGAGGATATATGTTGACGCAGGAAATCATGGGGCAGATATAAAAGTAAAATATCTGTTTTTTACCGTGTATAAGCTAAATACCTCAGAGAAGAAAAAGAAGCCTGCAGATGAGCCTCCCGATGATTTTGAGGAGAATGCTCATGAAATAATGTCTGCAAAGAGCGAAAAGCAGTTTGAAGATAACCTTACAGTTGAGCTTGAGGAACTGGACAGGCTTGATGAAGAGGAAGAAGCCCTCAAAGAGGAGCAGAATACTAAGATCGAAAAAAATGAGACAGTGCCTGAAAATTTATCTTCGCCTGCTCCAAAAAAGAGTTTGACAAAGGAAGAAAAGAAGCTTCTGAATGAAAAGAAAAAGCTTGAAAAGCAGCTTGAAAAAGAGCAGAAGGCCATGGATAAGGCCGAGAAAAAATCCGAAGGGAGCAAGCTTGACAAGCTAAAGGCCAAGTATGAGTTTTTCAAGCCGTTTATTCCTCCTACAATGAAGTTTGTACGCAAGATACTAAAAAAAATTCGCTTCAAGAAGCTTGAGCTTGATGTTTATACCGCTAAAGAAGATCCAAGTGATTCGGCTTTGTTTTATGGTAAACTACAGCCGATAGTATTCAGTGTAATAAGTCTGCTTGGAACTATCTTTACTGTAAAACTAAAAAGAGCTGACATTACTTGCGGTTTCTTTGAGAAAAAGCTTGATTTTCATGTCACTACTATGGTATGCGTCAGACCGAGCTCAGTGATTGCATCTGCGTTTTGTTATGGAATTAAGGTTCTGAGACTGTTCCTCCCGGGTTGGTGGAAGAGAAGAAGAGAACGTAAAAAGGCTCAGAAAGCTGAGAAAAAAGCCCGTGAGCAAGCCGAAAAGGCAGCTGCGGCGGCAATTTAATAAATGTTGATTATTAATTACATATAAGAAAGGTTGAAGAAAAATGAACGAAAACAGCAAGATTGAATCTCTGGTAAAAACAGCTACTGAAAAGATCAGAGAACTCGTTGATTCAGAAACTATCGTAGGAAAGCCTGTTGTTACTGCTGATGGAACAACAATTATTCCTGTTTCAAAGGTATCTGTAGGCTTTGCATCTGGCGGTTCGGATCTGCCTACAAAGAATGCAGGAAATTTCGGCGGAGGCTCAGGTGCAGGAATAACAATTACTCCTGTGGCATTTATTGCTATTTATCAGGGTGAGGTTAAGCTCCTTCAGCTTACTGCAAATGCTCCTAAGGAAAATGCAATTGTTAATATGGTTCCTGATGTGATTGATAAGGTGAAGGATTTCCTTGATAAGAGATCATCTTCTGATTCTGACGAAGATTAAGGCAACACCGCACGACCCGCGGCTAACGCCTCTGCACATCATCTGCCGTGTCAAGCCTGCTTGACGACCCGCTTATCCGTCATATT
>CAMMYU010000185.1:0-2960 GCA_946528545.1 uncultured Ruminococcus sp. | reverse complement strand
TGACAGCGCTTGTTCTCACCGCCGGATATGCCGGCTCGCTGCCTTATGCAGTGCTGAGCGCCGAGGCCTATTCCAAGGCCGACATCGTTGCTGCTGTTCATGCTAACGACATCGAGCGTGACCGTATCGAGTCAATGACTTCATACGTTTACAACGGCACGGATGATATTCTGAGCTTTACGTTCAATAACGATCCCGAGCTTGGTGATCTTGAACTGCCCGAGAAATATGATCTTCGTGATGTTGACGGCAAGAACTATGTTTCGCCCGTTAAGCTGCAAAACCCCTGGGGCACCTGCTGGAGCTTCGGAGGAATTGCTGCGGTAGAGACAAGCTATGCATCAGCTACAGGCTTTGACTATAACGATCCCGCAAACGAGTGGCTGCTGCCCCTGCATGATTTTTCCGAAAAGCACCTTGCGTGGTTCACCTTTACCCCCCTTACAGATAAGAGCGGAAAATACTTATCGCAGGTAGGAGAGGGCTATCACGGAGATTTCAACGAAGAGAGCGACCCCGCCGATATCAGCAAAAAGGTGTACTTTCACGGCGGTTTCTACTCCTCTGCGAACACTGTATTTTCGGCAGGTATCGGCCCCGCATTTGAAAGTGATTTTCCTTATGAGAACAACAAAGAGGCTCAAAGTATCGCAGAGCTTTTAGTTGTCGGCTTTACGATCTCTGATGACCCTGCAACCAGTTATGAATCCCGTGTTTCGCTTTTCGATGAAGTCGTCAATAAAGAAGATGTCCAGAGTATCGTTGATGAGCTTGAAAAAAAATACCCCGACTATGAATTCTGTCTTGATTCTTATGTCGCTGATAAGCTCGATCACCCCACAGAGGATGTGATCGGAAAGAAGCTGGCAGCGGTGGTGATAGGAGAGAAAGTCGACTGGACTATTGATGATTCAAAGCGGTTCTCTTCTGCATATTATCTGAAGGACGGTAATGTTCTCCCTGCTCCCTTTACTACGGGAGAGAAAGGGGAGTATGTTTATAATCCTGTTTCCAATCAGGCTATCAAGAGCGAGATCGTAAAGGGCAGAGGCGTTGCTATAGCTTTCTGTGCTGACCAGTCAAGGCCGGGGCAGTCGATCGGTAAGGACAGCTATATGAATTTCATTGACAAGGACGGCGACCATACTAACTCTCCCGATGATGCAGTTATCTGGGCTCAATACTCCTATGACAGGACCTATGATCCCGCTGATGCAGATTCGGTAAACAAGCCTGTGGCTGCAAACCATGCTGTCTGCATCGTCGGCTATGACGATAACTTCCCCAAGGAGTATTTCAACGACCCCAACGGCACTATCGGCGGCAACGGTGCGTGGATAGTCAAGAACAGCTGGGGCAGCGCAGATACAGGCTGGGGCTCCGGCAAGACCGGATACTTCTATCTTTCATACTACGATCAGGGTCTTTGCTTCCCCGAGAGCTACGTTCTTGATACAAACGCTGAGACCAAGTTCCTTTTGAAGGATATTGATATGTATGATTTCCTTCCGACTCAGGGCAGGAGCAGGATCACTATGGAAGATGAGATCAGCATGGCTAATATCTTTACTGCACAGAGCAACAGCACAGTAAGATTTATCGGCGTTGATGTAACATCTGCCGAGAGCGATGTTGAGTACAGCGTTTATAAGCTGAACGAGAATGCTGAATCTCCTGTTGACGGTGAGCTGTTCCTGCAGAGCAGTGAGCATTTCACCTATTCGGGCTATCATATGGTCGATCTCGGCAGAAGTATGACGCTGAGAAAGGGCGACAAGTATTCCGTTGTAGTTAAGATCAAGGATCCCGACGGCTATCAGCTGAATGTAAGCAGAGATCTGAACAAGCAGGGAATTGAATTCTATGAGCCCTACGCACACGAGCGTTATCTTGATTCGGGCGAGGATCCCGCAAAATACGAACCGAGAAAGGATTACGGAGTAGGTATCGTCAACAAGGGCGAGAGCTTTGTGGGCAGCGGCAATGATTGGTCTGACTGGGCTGATGTTGTTACCGAGCTGAAAACGCTGAACAAGGACATGAATAACGACGGCTTCGATTACGATAACTTCGCTGTAAGAAGCTATCCCGAGACTGAATTTCTGTCTGTGAAAAACAAGCCTGTCGATGTGCAGGAGACCTACAAGGCCGGCGATGTGCTGAAGGGCGTTGTCAAGGTAAGCTACAACGCTGAGAACTCTCCGCTTGTCGAAGATTTTGGCGGCAATTTTGAAATTGAGGTCACCGTAGGCGGCAAGCAGCTCATGATCGGTGAGAACAATGCAGATGCTGTATTCAACAAGCTGGCTAAGGGCGAGACCCTTGAGATCCCCTACGAATACACCGTTACCGAAGATGACGTAAAGCTCGGCTCGGTTGAAAGCACCGCACGCCTCAAGTTCATGAGTGTATATCTCGATGAAGAGCGTAAGCCGATCTTCCCGGAGGACCTGAACTTCGCAGTCCAGACAGAGGCTGATGCTCCCGAGAGCTCTGTTCACGAAAATGACAGCAGCTCTGAAAGCACTCCCGACAGCAGCTCCAGCTCGAAGACTGACAGCAGCTCCAAGGCAGCTGACAACACCAACTCCAACCCGAAAACAGGTGCCGCAGCAGCAACAGGACTTCTTCTGGTCTCGGCAGCCGCAGCAGCCGTAGCTGTCCGCAAAAAGCACTGATATCAGCATTTACTGTGATAAAGCGGAAGAATAATTGAGAAGGATAACACGATACAGTTTAGGCGGCATCAAAGCGATGCCGCCTTTGCTGACCGCTTTGCATCAATATCCCGTCAAGTATGTTTTCTCCCACTGGGTCAGTTTATCCTTTTTGCTGTAACCGAAGCTTTCGTCCTGCCGCATTCTGCGTTTCCTTTCAAGATCATGTTCGTGACTTGCGATCCTACGGTCTTTGATAAGGTCAAGCATAAGCTTTTCAAGAACTATCTTACAACTAAAAGA
>CAMMYU010000184.1:0-12623 GCA_946528545.1 uncultured Ruminococcus sp. | reverse complement strand
CCGGGCGCCAGCCCGCCGTCGTCAACTTTATGCACTCTGACGAAAAATCTGACGGCGTTTCTGACGCACAATGATTGTGCGGTGTTGCCTATAATGAAAAAACGGAGGACACTATGAAACGAACAATTATAGCACTTATCCTGACAGCCATGATGACAGCCTGCGGACAGACGGGAAGTCCCGTCTCGGAGAGGAGGAGCGTGCCCCTTGCGAAAAGCTCTCCCGTTCCTGTTACAGAAAGTACAGAGAGTGCAGAGAGCGCAGAGCCTGCTGCGCAGGGGGCGGACAAGCCTGTAAAGGCGGTCTGGCTGTCCTACATTGATCTTGCACCTCTGCTCACAGGTACGGAGAATGAGTTCACAGCTGGCTTTGAAGAGGTCTGCCGAAACTGTAAGGAGCTGGGGCTTAACACGCTTTATGTCCATGTGCGCCCCTTTGGCGATGCTCTCTACCGTTCCAAGCTCTTTCCACCCTCGGAATATGTTCCGAAGGACGATGACGGAAATATCCTCTTTGACCCCCTGAAGATAATGACCGAGACCGCCCACAGCTATGAGCTTTCCATACACGCATGGATAAATCCGCTGAGACTGCAGTCGGAAGACACTCTTTCCTCATATTCTGACTGCTATCAGACCGTTAAGTGGTACGAAAGCGGCGAGGGTCAGGTCAATTTCGTCGAGGGGGACGCTCACCTCTGGCTTGACCCCTCACACAGCGAGGTGCGTAAGCTTATCGCCGAGGGTGCTTCTGAAATTTGCGAAAATTACGATGTAGACGGCATACATTACGATGACTACTTCTATCCCACAACCGACGCAGACTTTGATGCCGAGTGCTTTTCGGTTCAGGACAGCTATTCAGACCTTGCGCAGTACAGACTTGACTGCGTTTCTCAAATGTGTGCCGAGATATACAGCGCAGTCAAGTCGGTGGACGAGAATATCGAGGTTGGCATTTCACCTCAGGGCAATATCGAGAACAACTATCAATTCCTTTATGCAGACGTTGAACGCTGGCTCACCGAGGACGGCTACTGCGACTGCATGATACCTCAGATATACTACGGCTATGACAACACCGTGAAGCCCTACCTTGATACTCTGAACACATGGAGAGAAATTGATAAGGACAAAAAGCTCGTGATAGGTCTTGCAGTCTATAAAATAGGCTCCGAGGACGAGTTCACAGACACAGCAGGCATTATCTCCCGTCAGGCGGAGGACGCCCTGAATGCCGGCTGTCAGGGCTATGCACTGTATAATTATATCAGCCTGTTTGAGGACAGTGACAGAATGTCGGAAGAGAGGTCTTGCATTTTGTCAGATAGTGTGGTATAATATCTGTGTATGACAAAATTACACCGAAAGGTCGTGTGGATATTGGCTAAGCTGAAAGTTGCCGTTGTCTTCGGAGGAAGATCAAACGAGCATGAAATATCGCTTATATCGGCATCACATATCATAAGCTCCATACCGAAGGATAAGTACGATATTGTGATGGTGGGAATAACTAAAAAGGGTCACTGGTTCAGGTTTATGGGCGACCCTGATATGATAAAGGACGGCTCATGGGAGACCTATCCCGACAACCTGCCCTGTATCATCAGCCCCGACCCGATACATAAGGGACTCCTGACCTTTGACGGAGACGATGTGAACAAGGTAAAGCTTGATGTGGTTTTTCCTGTTATTCACGGCAAAAACGGTGAGGACGGCACTATTCAGGGTCTTCTTGATCTGGCGGAGATCCCTTATGTCGGCTGCAGTCTTATTGCCTCAGCCTGCTGTATGGATAAGAGCGTTACACACACTATCCTTGAGCAGAACGGCATAAATACCGCAAAGTGGGTGACTGTGCTTCTCTCGGACAGCCACAGGCTTGATGAAAAATGTGCCGAGTGCGAGCAAAAGCTTGGCTATCCTATGTATGTAAAGCCTGCGAACTGCGGCTCTTCGGTTGGAATTTCAAGAGTAACAAATGCAGATGAGCTCAGAAAGGGCATAAACCTTGCCTTTGCACATGACCGCATAGTTGTTATTGAGGCTGAGATTAAGGGTAAGGAGATAGAGTGCGCAGTTATGGGCAACAGCGAGCCGTTCGCTTCCTGCGTGGGAGAAATTGCCGCTGCAAGCGAGTTCTATGACTATGACGCAAAATACAACAATGCCGACTCCAAGACCTATATCCCTGCAAGAATACCCGATGACAAGGCAGAGCTTATCCGTGAAACTGCCGTAAAGGGCTATAAGGCTCTTGGCTGCTGCGGTCTTGCAAGAGTTGATTTCTTCCTCACAGACGACGGCGAAGTCATACTCAACGAGATAAACACAATGCCCGGACACACTCCTATCAGTATGTATCCGAAGCTTATGGAGCATGATGGTATCAGCTTTGAGGAGCAGGAGGACAGACTTATAAAGCTTGCCCTTGACAGAGCGGGGGTCGATTATGAATAATTCGCCAATAGGTGTGTTCGACTCGGGAGTGGGAGGTCTCTCCTGCGTTGAGGAGCTGATAAGGCTTCTTCCTAATGAGGACATAGTCTATCTCGGAGATACGGCAAGAGTGCCCTACGGTACAAGAAGCCGTGATACTATAATCAGCTATGCAAGAGAGGATATAGCTTTCCTTAAAAAGCATAATGTAAAAATGATACTGGTAGCCTGCGGAACAGTATCCTCGGTGCTCGATTCTGTGCGTGATGAGTGCGGAGATATCCCTGTCAGCGGAGTGGTTATCCCTGCCGCCGAGGCTGCCTATAAGGCTACACAGAACAAGAAGATAGGTGTAATTGCAACGGGTGCTTCAATAAGCAGCGGCTCTTATGACAGGAGCTTAAAAGCGATAGATGAGAGCGTAAGCGTTATCGGCAAGGCTTGCCCTATGCTTGTGCCGCTTGCCGAAAACGGCTACACAGCTCCCGACTGTCCGCCTGCAAGGTTTTTCACTGAGGAATATCTCAGCCCTGTAAAGGAGCTCGGGGTAGATACCCTGATACTTGGCTGTACGCATTTTCCGCATTTCTCTGAGGTCATTTCCGAGTATATGGGCAGTGATGTTGCCCTCATATCAGCGAGTGCAGAGCTTGCGAAGAAAGCCTCGGAAAGTCTGAACGCAAGCGCTCAGAGAACTGACAGAAGGGAAGAGGGCAGAATAAGCCTTTACTGTACCGACAGTGAAACTCTCTTCGCTGACAATGTACGCAAGTTTCTGGGAAGAGACATAAACGCACAGATTCTAAAATGCAAATTGGTTTAGAGCAAAGAAACAGAGGTTATAAAATGAAAGAGGACGTATCGATCAGACTGCTGAGTAAGCAGATAGACGGTCAGGACTGTGAGGAGACCGAGCTTTTGTCTATGGGAACTCTGGAAATGACCGAAAGAGGTTATATAATTTCCTATGAGGAGACCGAGGCTACAGGCTTTGACGGAAGCACAACCTCTCTCGAATTTACTGACGGAAATAAGGTAGTGATGAACCGTCGGGGCAAGGTGGTTTCCGACCTTGTGGTAGAAATGGGCACTAAGCACCACTGTGCCTACGGTACACCCTACGGTGAGTTCATGGTGGGAGTAAACGCTACAAAGGTGAGCTCCACAGTTGACAGAAACGGCGGAACGCTCATGTTTCACTATGTTATAGATGTAAACTCCAGCTATGTAGGTGACTTTGAGGTCAGCGTTGAGGTCAAGCCCTCAAACGGTAGCTCTTCGGGGATAGTAAGCTGATAATGGCAGGGAAAACCTCTCCTTTTCGGGAGAGGATTTTTTTGTCGTGACCGCACTTGACAAAAACCTATATCTTGTGGTATGATAAATAAGTATGCGGAAATCTTGTATTAAAGGAGATAGCTATGGCTAAGAAGAATGATTACGGCAACGAATCAATGAAGCTCCTCAAGGATGAGGAGCGTGTAAGGTTAAGACCTTCGGTTATATTCGGCTCTGACGGTCTCGACGGCTGTAAGCACGCAGTGTTCGAGATTCTCTCAAACTCTATCGACGAGGCACGAGAGGGCTACGGAGATAAGATAGTAGTCACACGCTACAATGACCTGTCAATTGAGGTAGAGGACTTCGGAAGAGGCTGTCCGGTAGACTATAATAAGAATGAGAAAAGATATAACTGGGAGATCGTTTACTGCGAGCTCTACGGCGGAAGCAAGTACGATAATAACTCAGGCAACAACTATGAGTATTCGCTCGGTCTGAACGGTCTGGGTGCCTGTGCAACGCAGTATGCCTCTGAGTATATGGACGTTGAGATATACAGAGACAAGCAGAAGTTCAACCTTCACTTTGAAAAGGGAAAGAACATCGGCGGACTAAAAACCGAGGACACCACACGCAAAAAGACGGGTACACGCACACGCTGGAAGCCCGACCTTGAGGTGTTCACAGATATAAATATTGAGCCCGAGTACTATGAGGAGACACTCAAAAAGCAGGCGGTTGTAAACCCGAATGTCACTTTTGTGCTGAGACTTCAGAGAGAAAACGGTTCGTTTGAGGAGAAAACATATTACTATGAAAACGGCATTGCCGACTATGTCCGTGAGATAGCAGGGGAGAAGACCCTGACCTCAGTTCAGTATTTTGCAGGCGACAGAAAAGGCCGTGACCGTGCTGACCTTGATGAGTACAAGGTAAAGCTCTCGGTAGCATTTACGTTTTCAAATCAGGTGGATCATATTGAGTATTTCCATAACTCCAGCCCGCTGGAGCACGGAGGCTCTCCCGATGATGCGGTAAAGAGCGCCTTTACCTCGCAGATAAATGCGTATCTGAAAAATAACGGAAAGTATCTTAAAAACGAAAAGACCATTTCATTTCAGGATATTCAGGACTGCTTAGTGCTGGTGTCAAATTCGTTCTCGACACTCACATCTTACGAGAACCAGACCAAGAAGTCTATCACAAACAAGTTTATCAAGGAGTGCATGACAGAGTTCTTAAAGCATAACCTTGAGGTTTACTTCATAGAAAACCCCGACGAGGCTGTAAAGATAGCCGAGCAGGTGCTTGTCAACAAGAGAAGCCGTGAGCGTGCCGAGAAGGCAAGAGTAGACATCAAGAAAAAGCTCGCAGGCACTATCGACCTCTCAAATCAGGTGCAGAAGTTTATCGACTGCCGTACTAAAGACCTCTCAAAGAGAGAGCTTTACATCGTGGAGGGTGACTCAGCGCTCGGTTCTGTAAAAATGGCAAGAAATGCAGAGTTTCAGGCTGTTATCCCTGTAAGAGGAAAGATACTCAACTGTCTTAAAGCAGACTATGACAAGATATTCAAAAACGAGATTATTACCGACCTTATAAAAGTTCTCGGCTGCGGAGTTGAGGTCAAAACAGGAAAGAACAAGGAAATATCCCTTTTTGACATCAATAACCTCAAATGGAACAAGATAATTATCTGTACCGATGCCGATGTTGACGGCTTCCACATCAGAACACTGATACTGACTATGCTCTACAGGCTGACACCTACTCTTATCAAGGAGGGATACGTCTATATCGCAGAGTCGCCCCTGTTTGAGATAACCACCTCTGACGGCAAAAAGTACTTTGCCTATGATGAGAGCGAAAAGACAAAGATACTCAAAATGATCGAGGGCAAAAAGTTCGATATTCAGCGTTCAAAAGGACTTGGTGAGAACGAGGCTGACATGATGAGCCTTACCACTATGGACCCCGAGACAAGACGTCTTATAAAAATACACCCCGATGACATTGAGCAGACCCAGTGGATGTTCGATATGCTCCTCGGAGATGACCTGCAGGGCAGAAAGGAATTTATCACAAATAACGGTGTAGATTACCTTGACCTTGCAGATATATCGTAGTGTATCACAGAGAAAAATATAAGAGGAAAGAAAGTAAATGGCAAGAAAAAAGACAGAACCAAAGCTTCCTGCAAAGAAAAAGTCTGATGCCTACATTGAGGGCGCAGGTCTTGTGCAGGACGAGAGTATAACCCTCTCGCTGGAAAAAAACTATATGCCCTACGCTATGAGCGTGCTTGTGTCAAGAGCCTTCCCCGAGATAGACGGCTTCAAGCCCTCTCACAGAAAGCTTCTCTACACCATGTATAAAATGGGGCTTCTGAACGGCAAACTCACGAAGTCTGCTAATATCGTAGGCTCAACTATGAGGCTTAACCCTCACGGTGATGCCGCAATTTATGAAACTATGGTCAGGCTCTCACAGGGCAATGAGGCTCTTCTTCACCCCTATGTAATGAGCAAGGGTAACTTCGGTAAAGCGTATTCCCGTGATATGGCTTATGCTGCTGCCCGTTACACCGAGGCAAAGCTCATGCCGATCTGTAACGAACTTTTCGGAGATATAGACAAGGATACTGTAGATTTTGTCCCGAACTACGATAACACCACCACAGAGCCGACTCTCCTGCCTGTAAGGTTTCCTTCGATACTGGTGAACTCAAATGTCGGTATCGGAGTTTCAATGGCATCATCGGTGTGCTCATTCAATCTGACCGAGATATGCGAATCAACTATAGGTCTTATGAAAAACAAGGACTTCAACCTCCTTGAAACCCTCAAAGGCCCCGACTTCCCGGGCGGTGCATCGCTTCTCTATGATGAGGAGGAGCTTGACAAGATATACCGCACAGGAAAGGGCTCTGTAAAGCTCAGGGCAAAATACCAGTTTGACAAGGCATCAAGAACTCTGGAGATAACCGAGATTCCTGCCACCACAACAGTTGAAGCTATCATCGAAAAGATCATAGGACTTGTAAAGGCAAACAAGATCAAGGAAATATCCTACCTTCGTGACGAGACCGACATTAACGGTCTGAAGATAGGTATAGATGTCAAAAAGGGCGTTGACCCTGACAAGCTTATGCAGAAGCTTTATAAGCTTACACCGCTTCAGGACGCATATTCGTGCAATTTCTATATCCTGGTCGGCGGATACCCGAAAATCATGGGTGTTTACGAGATACTTGACGAGTGGATAAAGTTCCGTATGGAGTGTGTCCGCAGACGTACAGCGAACGAACTCCGCCAGAAAAAGGATAAGCTTCACCTCTTAAAGGGTCTCGGAAAAATACTTCTCGACATTGACAAGGCTATCAGGATAATCCGTGAGACTGATGAGGAATCCGAGGTAGTACCGAACCTTATGATAGGCTTCGGAATAGATGAGATACAGGCCGAGTATGTTGCCGAGATAAAGCTTCGTCACCTCAACCGTGAGTATATCTTAAAGCGTACCGCCGAGACCGACAAGCTCGAAAAAGATATTGCAGAGCTTGAAGAGATACTCGGCTCTGACCGTAAGATCAAGAACATCATTGTAAACGAGCTTAAAGACATAATCAAGAAGTACGGTCAGCCAAGGCGCACACAGTTCTTCTACAAGACCGATATTGAAGAGGTCAGCATTGAGGAAGAGGTGCCCGATTATCAGTGCAAGTTCATTCTCTCTGACAGCGGCTATTTCAAAAAGTGTACACCGCAGTCGCTCAGAATGGCGAGCGACCAGAAGTTTAAGGAGGGCGACTTCCAGAGTCAGGAGATCGACGCTTCAAACAAGTATGAGCTCCTGTTCTTTACGAACTCAGCGACAGTATACAAAACAAAAGCGTCCGCTTTTTCGGACACTAAAGCCAGCGCTCTCGGAGACTATATTCCTGCCGTTCTCTCCTTTGATGAGGGCGAGGCTGTGCAGTTCATGGTTGCAACTACGGATTATTCGGGATATATTCTTTTCTGCTTTGAGAACGGAAAGGTCGCAAAGGTACCGCTTTCGGCTTATGAGACCAAGACCAATAGAAAGAAGCTTGCCAATGCCTACAGTGCAAAGAGCAAGCTGGTAGCTATGTTCCATGTTCCCGAGAATGCAAATATCATGCTCCGCACCACAAACGGCAGAGCAATGATCTTCAATACAGCGCTTCTTCTCCCGAAGGCAGCAAGGGACACCATAGGTGTTCAGTGCATGACCTGCAAGGCAAAGAGCGTAGTAGACCGTGCATTCATCGTTACTGATGAGCAGGCAGAGGAGCTCAAAAAGTACAAGAGCAAAACTATCCCTGTAGCAGGCAGCTTTGCAAAGGACATCGAAGACCCCGACCAACTGTCTTTTTAGCTTTCAGGTAATAGGTAATAGGGAATAGGGAATAGGTATGGTGTCGCCTTCGGCGATGATTTAAAATGGGGCTTTGCCCCATACCCATAGGTGATAGGTAAAAGTTAAGGCTCCGATTTTTTTCGGAGCCTTTTGCTTTTCTATTTTTCTGTAGAACAGCAATAGAAAAATTTTGCACTATCTACGTGCCCGAATGGGCATTAGTCCGCAAAGCGGACTCCTTACCTATTCCCTAAATACCTATTAACCTAATTAAAAGTGTCCGTGAGAGCCGCCGTGAGAGCGCCCCGAGGAGCTGTGATGGGATGACGAGCCGCCGTGTCCGCCATGACCGCCTGAGGAAGTCTCGCGTCGTACCTTGGATACGTTTTTGTAAAGGAAAATATCGTCCTTCTGTGCCAGATTGAAGCTGCCGGGTCTGAAATAATCAGCCGCACCCTTCTTGAAGGCAACAGATGTAAGCTGACGCTTGTGATGCGTGCAGACAATGAAAGCAATAAGCAGTCCGAGTACCGAAGCCGAAGCGAGAGCAACAAGGCTGAACGGCGCTCTCGGCAGATTGCCGTAGTCATAGGGCTTGCCGTTTTCAGCCTGAATTATGAAGTCCTCGCACAGGTCAGTAAAGGTGGTAAAGGCACGAGCGTAATCACCGTTTTTGAGAGGCGGCAGGAATTTGTCCTGCATATACTGCTGACCTCTGTCAGTGAAATAGGGTATGCCCTTGCCGCAGGTGGATATAGCCCAGTCACGGTTTTCCATGCTGATAAGGAAGAGTATTCCGTCATGGTTAGTTCCGTAGCCAAAGCCGTTATAGTCAAAGTAGTCATCAGCGTAAGCCTCCGAGCTCTTTGTTCCTATGCTCTTCTTGGTAACTATTACTATATCGAACTGATGCTCTTCACTGATCGTATCAAGCTTTTTGATAAGCTCTGCTTCTGCTGTTTCGCCTAACAGATCGGCTTCATCAACCAGTCTCGGAACCAGCCTGTGGTCGGGGATAGTTCGTGTATCCTCGTATTCGTTTATCCAGCCTGCGTTATCGTGGCTGTAGTACGCAAAGCCGTTGCTGTCATAGGCGCTGTCCGAAGACGCTTCGGTATCTGCAGCCGATTCCTCCAAGCTCTGTCTGAATTCATATCCATAGCCTGCAAAATACCCTTTGTCAAGCGGTGTTCCGTTGGCTGCTGCATCGGACAAATCTGAAAGCTCGGTGCAGAAGCTGTCGCACACGGTATAGGCATACTCAGCTGACCAGATACCGTAGCCGAGCTGATCGTACATTTCATTCAGCTGACCTTCAAATGCTTTCAGTGTATCGGCATCTGAGAACATATTCAGCTCGTCACTCAGAGAAAGTACATTGAAATAATTATCATTGAAGCTGTAGGTGAGCACCACGCAGTTGTCACTGAGTATGTCATTGTCCTGACAGAACTGCACTGCCTGCTCCTCTGAAATGCTTTCAAATACGTCTGAGATAATAATCGCACCACTCACACCGTATTCATCATATACCGAGTTAAGCTCGCTTTCAAGCGTATCAAGCTGGCTGCTTATAAAGCCTGCTCTGTAATCTGCAATTCTGAGGTATGTGCTCTCCTCCTCTGCATAAGCGGAGAACGGAAGTCCTGCAAAGCTGAGCAGGCAAAGTAAAGTACAAATTATCTTTTTCATAGGCCATACGCTCCCAGAACAAACCAGAAGAGAAAGTACAGTCCTGCTGTTATCGGCAGAAACAGTGACCAGAATGTCCTCCAGTATTTTTTCTTGTCAAGCGGAAGGTTTCCTACGAAGTTTCCCGTCTGACCGTTCATAGCGAACATATACATCTGACCCTTCCACTTTGTGTTCATTATCCACACAGGGTAAAGAGCATATTTCGCCTTTGCATTTTGGAGATTGAGGTTAGTATTCTCAATATTAACAGACTGATAGCCTTGTACGGTCTTTCTGAACATAGTATCAACGCTTTCACGCACACGGTAGTTTGCACGGTCGATAGTCTGCTCGGCAGTGACATCATACTTATCAGCTACATATCCTGCAAGGTACGCAGTAGAGAACGGCTTAGCTGCTCTGAAATCAAAAGGAGATACCGACTCCATAAGGTCATCAGCCATTTTTGAAGAACCGTCGATAGCTATGTTGTCAAACTGCATAGCACCGCCCCTGACAATTGAGTAGTGGCTGGTTTCGGTGTAGTAATAGTTTCCCGAGCTCCAGTGACGAACCTTAGTACCCTTATATCTGATCGTACCGTTTACACCTGTATCAAAGAGCCAGAACGGCACATACATACCCTTTATCTCCTCGATATGGTTTTCGTCCTTAAAGACCTTAGGCAGGAATTTCTTTCCCATAAGGTGCTTTTTGAATGAATCAACAGCGTGCTTTTTCTCAAGCATAAAGGGGATTATGTAATCAGGCCTCAGTGAGTTCGACACCTGACCCTGCATAACAACAGGATTGTCGCAGTACGGACAGGTAGTAGCGGCAGTGTTGTCATCGCCGTAGATCTCTCCTCCGCAGTATGAGCAGTGGTAAACCCTGATACCCTCGGCTTCCTGTTCGGACCAGTCATTGTTGCGCTCTTCCCATGACATATTGTCCTGACCGTCAGCCTGCAGGTGCTTTGCGTAGTCCACAACAGCTTCGACAGAAAACTCACTGTCGCAGTACGGACAGCGCATATTCTGAGTGGAAGCACTGAACTGAATAGCACCGCCGCAGCATGGGCAGATGTATTCATTGGTGTTTGGCATTTTCCAACCTCCTTTAAGTAGTTGCTTAATAGTTTAATTTACTAACTGATTATAGCATACTTTATTGAGTTAGTCAATCATAATTTAAACTATTTCCCGAAACAAAAAGGAGATGCGTTCTGCATCTCCTTGATCTCTAATATTGCACAGGCTGATCCGGCACAACAGGCTCTTCGGGCACTACAGGCTCAACCGGCACTGCAGGTTCAACGGGGTCAGCAGGCACAAGACCTGTATCCTCGGAAACAACAGGCTGATCGGTAACAACGGGCGAAGTCTCTGTTATCACAGGAGCTGCCGTTACAGCGGTAGTAGTTGTTGTTGTTGTTTCCTCGGTAGTTTCCTCGGTAGTAGTCCAGGTCTGCCATGTGGTAGTAGTAGTCGTTGTAGTTGTGGTAGTTGTAGTCACTATCGGCTCAACTATCTCTCCTAACTGAATAACTCCCCACATTCCATCTGAACGCACCCACGCTCTTCCGTTGTGAACAGGCCTTGCCTGCTCAAACTCTCCCGGGGTTACCACACATTCTCCGTCTGAATTATAGTATCCATAGAACGAATCCACCAGTACAGGCACAAAGTCTGCCGAGTACAGATAAGGGTGAGACTTGTCTATATTATCTATCAGCTCGCCGCAGTAGGCATTTAGGTCTGCACCGCACTTGAAGTCCACAAGCACTTTGCCGTCAGAGCCCACATAGCCCCATTTGTCATTCGTATCGCAGAAAGCAATAGCAGTCTTTCCTGCGCCCTTGAATGAAGGCGCGTAATAGTCCTTATATTTCAGCTCGATTATCAGCTCGTCTTTTTTAGCCAGACCGTACAGGCTGTTCTCTTTAGGAGTGATCTCGTAGCTGTCACCGCCTGCGCTTTCAATATCCGCCTGACCGACTACAACAGTCTTCTTTCCCGTATACTTGCTTCCGTAGTCATCATCTGCATATTTCACATAGACCTGTTTTTCGTCTTCATTCCAGAAATATGACGGTGACTTATCCTCATGGTCGCTGACATAATCAACTGTCTGATGCGAGCTGTCAATAGTGCAGTACTCGGTATACTCATTTCCGTAGTCATCTTCGGCTTCCCTGTACAGTACTATCTCACCGCACCAGCAGGTGTAAAAGTCATCATACTCAGGCTGAACTACAACATTTGCGCCGTAATCAATAAGCCCGTACTTGCCGTCTCGCCTGATGATCGAGTAATTTTCGGTCATAGTGCTTTTTTCGTTGTCAGGGTCAACCTGACTTGCATCAAAGGTGATGATGTTATCGGCATCGATCGAGGGCTTAATAAGCCAGCTGTATGCCTGTTCCTTGACAGTATTGTCGGCAGTGTAGCTGTAGCCCGACATAGTATTGTCTTCGTTTTTTTTCTTTGAAAACGGATTATCACAGCCTGCAAGCACAAGTCCTGCACATAGGGCTGCCGTTACAGAACAAAGAATTCTGTTCATAGGTATCCTCCAAAAGTGTTTTGTCTCTTTTCTTTTTCTATCTTTTACTGCTCATGCAGTTTTCATACATAGATTATTATATACCATTAAAGGTTCTGTGTCAAGACCCTGAATCAAAGAAAACCGAAGCTAAAGCCTCTCGGATAAGCAAAGCTTGTGACTTTTTTATGTCATCAATTGACTTTGGCGCAGATGTATGGTATAATGAATGCAAAGCATTCATTATAATTTATCTAAATGCCCTTGCAGATACGCAGAACAAAGTTCTGCTCCCTGCATATCGGG
>CAMMYU010000183.1:0-27289 GCA_946528545.1 uncultured Ruminococcus sp. | reverse complement strand
TCGGCGTAAGGCGGTGCAGGGTTTTCCCTGCCGAATGTACAGACCTGACGAGGCAAAATCTGCACTATTTTGAGTTTATCGACAGACTGAAGCAGCTATCCCCAAACGGAGATAGCTGCTCTTTTTTCTCTTTCGGTTGACAAATAATAATGATATGGTATAATGAACGCATAGCGGACAATTATACCAGAACGCTTATATGGTATAATGAATGCAAAACATTCATTATAATTTATCTAAACGCCCTTGCAGATACGCAGAACAAAGTTCTGCTCCCTGCATATCGGGCAATTATACCATAACGCTTACGCTTATATGGTATAATACTGCTGCAAAGCTTTTGGACGGTGATTCATTATGAAAAAACAAATTCTCATTACTGCTATTGCTGCGGCTTTTATTCTGACAGGCTGCGGCGACAATACAGCAGACAGCTCTTCGGAAAGCAAGGCTGTCAGCTCATCGGCGGCAGAGGAGCTCCCTGAAGTCTCTGCCGAAATAAATGCCGATACTGCTAAGGTCAGCTACCTTGGCCCTGAGGGTACCTACACTCAGGAAGCCTGCGGCGTTTTCTTTGACGGCAAGGGCAGCTATGTGCCTTATGAAACAGTCGGAGATGCGGTCGATGCGCTGATAAGCGGAGACAGCGGCTTTGCGGTTATCCCTCAGGAAAACACTATCGGCGGTGCGGTCACGGACTATGTCGATATTCTTATAGCTGATACAACGGTTTCCGTAGTGGGCGAGGTAGAGCTGCCGATAAACCAGAATCTTCTCGTTCTTCCCGAAACCGAGGTTTCCGACATTAAGACAGTTTATTCCCACAAACAGGGTATCGCACAGGGAAAGGAGTGGCTCGAAGCTAATCTCCCGAATGCCGAAGTGATAGAGGTCTCCAGTACTGCCGAGGGAGCAAAAATGGTCTCCGAAAACGGAGACCATTCATGTGCGGCGATAGCATCTGCTGCCTGCGCTGATGTTTACGGACTTGAAGTCCTCGCCGCTGCTATTCAGAATAATGACAGCAACAAAACACGTTTCTATGTGCTGTCTATGCAGGAGCCTGCCACTGCAAAGGCTGAGCGCACAGCGTTTATTGCAGATGGCAGCGCAGACGATCTTCCCGAGCTTATGAGCGCAATTGATGCACAGGGCATAACTCTTGTAACGATACACGACCGCCCGAATAAAACCGAGCTCGGTGAATATCAGTATGTGATAGAATGTGCTGAGTGCTCTTACGAAAAATATATCAAGCTAACCGAAAGCACCGAGCTTAAAATGCGCTTTCTCGGCTGCTTTGATGTAAAATAGCTAAGCTGAATTACTTACTCTTTTTCTTTGTGATGACTGCAGCCGCAGCGGCAAGAACAACAACGCTCATTACTACAGGAGCACCTGTTCCGGGGTTTGCTGCACTCTGCTCGCTTACTGCCTTTGCAGCAGTGCTGCTTTCAGCCGCTTTGGAGCTTTCATCTGCCTTGGAGCTCTCCTCCTTGACAGGCTCGCTGCTCTCGTCAGCAGGTACTACGACCTCATCAGGCTCATAAAGCAGAGCGTAAACTCCTGCTTTATAGAACTGCGCATTGAAATACAGCTCTACAGTATCACTGTCGGGGAATTCTATCCTCATATCTGTGATCGTGCTTTCCTTGAAGGCGTTCGTTTCGGGATCAAAATACAGGTAATGGAAGGTGCCTTTCTCGAGAAGGTCTTTATACAGCGATGCGTCAACATCATAAGCGCCTGCCATATATTCGACCACAATGTTCTCGATGTCAACAGCCTCAATAGGCTCATAGCCCCTGTTTCTTACTGCCCATGACTCTCCCAGTACGGAAAACTCATGGTTTATGTCGATGTTCTTACCGTTGCAGTACTCATCAAGCGCTGCCTGTACCTGTTCGGAATAAGCGTCATCATCGGGGTCGTCTTTTGAGATAGTACGGCCGAATACCGAATAGTAAACATCATAGCCGTTTTTAAGGAACTCTATATCGGTGTCATCAAAGCCTATTTCTCTGAGCTTGTCATCGTCAGCCTTATCCTCTGCGCTGACTGTTCCGAAATAGAACGCATTACCTCTCTCTACCTGTACATTGTCGGTGTAGTATGAGTCCTCGGCCTTTACCATTTCAAGAACGTTTTCAGGAATATGCTCCCTGATAATGTTCCGGGCGTTTCCTGCAAAGGTGGATATCATTTCAAGCACTTCACCGCCATGCTTTGCTGTGGCATCTCTTGAAATAACGGGAGCCGCAAGCTGCAGAAGATCAGGCAGAGCTGCCTTTAATCCTGCGTACTGCTCATCGGTCAGGCAGGCACTGTGGTCTGCGGCATCAAACTTGCTTATCACGAACTGTGCAAGATTATCAACAGCTGCAGGATAATCAGCCGAGGTCGGGTCGCCCGCAATAACAGGCAGAACATTCATTGCAAGGTCCATAAGCCCGATATTGCTGAACGCACTCTTTGCAAACGCACCCAGTGCAGACATCTGCTCCTTGCTCATTCCGACAAACATTGCAACTATATTTCCGATTGCCTCGCTGTTCTTGCTGTAGCCTGCTCTGTCTATGCTCTGAGTAAGAAAATCAATGAAGCTCTTCTCAAAGTCCTTCATAGATTCAGGCTCTGTGCGTGTCTCTATCGGAAGGAAGCCGATCTTTCCGCTTGAAAGACTTGCGGCATCTATCTGCATGGGCTGTACTGTTTTATCCTCACAGCTGAGGTACTCCTCAACGCCTGCATGGTAAATGCCCCACTGCTCGGGATATACCATAGGTATAATATCATTCGGATTTATAACATCGTGAATATTTGCATACTGTGTATTCTCAGCACTTGCACGGGGTGCCTCAAAGGTGTACACATAAAGGTCGTCGGCCGTTATGCCGAACTCATCAAGGTGCTCGTTTATGTACTTGCCTGTAAGGTCAGCAACTGCACCCGAACGGCTGTAGCCTGTTATCCATATCTTGTCGGCTGTGATCTCATGGCTCTCACAGAAAGCCTTTATACGGTCAGCTACCTTCAGAGCTGCCTCGGAAAGACCCTGTATATCCCCCTCGGCGCCCGAGAGAAGGGTGTTTGCCCATTCTGCACCATAGCGGCTTCCTCTCAGCGCAACTGCGACGATATTCTCATCATCAACAGTAGCAGTGTAGGAAATATATGAGCCTATAGTGTCCTTTGTGGGTTCGCCTTCAACGTCCTGAGCATCAACCTTCGGGTCATACTGCATTTTCATAAACAGATCTGATATATTTGCAGAATTGTCCTCACCGAGAGAACCGAATGCCGTTAAGGCAAGGGCGGCAGACATAGTCCTCAGATGCTCATTCATAACAGATGACGGCTCAGAGAAAAAGTCATCACTGTAATAGAATTTTTCGGTCTTCTCATACTTCTCTCCGAGGGCGTTCTCGCTGCCCGCTGTTACATAGGTGAAGGTACCTGTTACAGCCTTGACGGGCTCGATCTCATCAGCTATGGCACTCATCGGCAGGGCTGATATCAGCACTCCTGCACTGAGCACTAATGCCGCAGCTTTTGTTAAAAGTTTAATTTGTTTCATAAATTACCTCCTTTGTGGTTTATTAACAATTATTATAACACAGAATGCTCCAAATTGCAATAGATAAACCCGTGTGTGCAGAAAAAATTACTTGAAAAAGCCTCTCCGATACTATATAATAAAAGCAGAAAGCAGGTGAGCAAATGAAAAAAGAATCAGAGATAATTCATTCTATACTGGAAGTACATACAGAGGCCAAGGAACCTCTGCGAAAGAGTATGGGCTCCTTGACAGCATTGTTTACAGGCAGCTATGACGAGCCTGTCTCAGACTATCTGAGAAACAGCTTTATCTCTATATGCGGTAATGACGAAAAAGAATACAACTCCGTTATGCAAAGCGATGCATATAAAAAGGCAAACTACGGTGACATCTACACCTTTGACAGGGAGGACGACCTTGGAAAAAACAGAAGCTATGCCTTTATGATAATGCCGAAAATGGTCGGCATCGGCTACGATCAGGAGATACTGCTCCTGCAGGACTGCTGCAAAAAGCTCATTGACTTTGCCGAGGCAGAGGGTCACGAAAGCATAGACATTCTCCTTTTTCCCGATGAAACCACCAAGCTTCCTTTGGCGGTGAAGTTTTTTGTGATGAAGGAGCTCCTCCTTGACCTGACAGAGCGCAGCAAGCGTAAAAGCTGTATAAGGAACATCTACATCTATCTTGATCTTAAAGAAATCACATCGGATACACCGTTTATAAACCATGATCTCTATGTGTTTCAAAAAGCGGGCAAATTATATACGAATCTTGTGGATAAGCTGAGAACCGATCTTGAATGGCTGATAAAGTTTGAAGGAGATATTGAAAAGCTCCTCAGAACATGGGAAGCCGGAAAGGTTCATTTCCTGTACGAAATAACAAACTTTGCAAGGATCACCAAGCGTTTCCCCGACTTTATAAACAAACAGAGAGAAGCTAAAAGCATTCAGGAAGAGCTTATGCAGAGGTATACTAAGTATATCGAAGAAAACCCCGATAAAAGTGCGGAGGATTTCGGACTGACTATAATTGATTATTATTATAATAAATGGACAGAAGAAATGGAAAGGCTGCACACAGAACAGCCCGAAGAATATGAGAAGAGATACGGCAAAAAAAACTATCTCGGCATACTGGAAGAGCTGGCTGCATACAGAAGAAATAAGCTCCCCATTGATCTCAGAGGCAAAAAGCCGAGGTCCTGCTCCCGTGATATGCTTATCAGCTTAGCGGTAGCTATGAACCTTGATGAGAGAGACAGAAAGATTTTTATATCTTCTATGGATATCGGAAAGATATACCCCTTCGGTACAAGAGAAGTCAATATCGAGGAATGTATAAAATCACTCAGAAATATATACCACCCCACTCTGCTCAATACGGTCAGGCTGAGTGATATTAAAGATATGATAGATGATATGGAGCATGATTTTAAAGGCTTCCGTGAGAATTATAATTTTTACTGATGATACCCCCAAAACCGCGTATTTTCGTGGTTTTGGGGGACTTTTTTGTCATTTCCCCATACTTGGGGTTAGGCAGGGCTGAAATTTTATGCTAGACTATAGTCACAGAAGAAAAACAACACGATACCACAGGAGGTAATCACTATGACAAATAACAACAAAATTTTCTGCGGAGACGGAAGCTCTGTAAGACACCCCCTTCTTCCGACCTATGTGATGCACGACAGTGCAAGCGGCTCGTCACCTGTTCACATATCAGCGATCAGCTTTGAAAACGGAGATGTCTGGATAACAACTCCCATTGACAGCGATGTGGCAAGTCTCGTTATAATACTTATGAGGATTGCCGCAAGGGAAAAGAAAAAGCTCAGATTTTTTATCGACAGCCCCGGAGGCGAGGTCAATGCAGGTCTGGCAATACTTGATGCTATGAAGCATTACCGTTACGGTATTGATATTTACTGTGTGGGTCTTGCGGCTTCAATGGCGGCAGTGCTTCTCGCAGGAGGAGAAAAGGGTCACAGGTTCATACTTGAACACTCAAAGGTGATGATTCACGAGCCCCTTATCGCAGGCGGAGTGGGAGGTTCGGCAACATCTATCCAGAGAACTGCGGAATCTATCATCGAAACTAAAAAAACACTCAACGGTCTGCTGGCTGAGTTCACAGGCAGATCTGTCGAGGAGATCAACGAGAAAACAGCTTACGACAATTTCTTCAATGCTGAGGAGGCTATCGAATTCGGTCTCTGCGATGCGATAGCAACAGGCTTTGAGGACATCACAAATGAGGAGGATCAATATGAATAACGAACTTAGCAAAAGCATACTTACTGCAAGACAGACAGGCGCATTCATCAACCCTGACGGCACTCTCACGGAGAACTTCGGCAGGGAGGGCAGACAAAACAGCAACACCGTTCTAATAGGCGGCTCAGGCACAGGAAAGACCTTCGGCAACCTCGCCCAGACTGTGTTCTCGGGCGGCGGCGGAGGCAGTATGGTCATCTCTGACCCTAAGGGCACACTTTATGAGTTATGCGCTGCCACGCTTGAAGAAGAAAACTATGATGTTATGCTATACGATACAGTGGGTTTCAGAGGTATACACTATAACTTAATTGATTCGGCAAAAACACCGAATGATTATCAGAAAGCAGCGCATATCGTTGTATACAACGGTATAAACCGTGACAATGTCAATGACAATATCCAGCTTGAAGCCGAACAGCTCCTGCTGGAGTGCTGTATCGGGTATCTCAAAGAGGGCGGAAAGGGATTCACTGCGAACATTGAGGGGCTTACTAAGCTTATAGGTATGTTCAAGCCCGAAGCGTTTGAAAAGGGCGAAACCGGCAACGCAGAGAGGATATTCAACAGGCACAAGGAGCTATACGAAAAGAGAACAGGGAAATCAAGCTGGGCTTGCGAGCAGTTCAATAAGCTTATTAAGATCCCGGGGTATCTGCTCAGCACAGCCATTGTAAGAGCAGCTCTTGCACTGCAGTGCTTCGACACTGACGAAATGCGTGAAATGAGCAGCTACAGCGATATCGACCTCAAGTCAATTGCTGACAGGAAGACTGCGCTTTTCATCAAGGTCTCCGATACAGACCGTTCAAAAGACCCTGCTGTAAACATCTTCTACACCCAGCTTATGGACACCCTCTGCCGTTATGCTGACAGCCTTGAGGACAAGCATCTGCCTGTGCCTGTGCGCTTCATTCTTGATGACTTCGGCACAAATGTAAAAATACAGGGCTTTGAGAACATGATCTCAAATATACGTTCAAGAGGTATTTCCGTACAGTTTGCATTGCAGACGCTTTCTCAGCTTGAACAGGGCTACGGCGCAGGCTCAAATACGATACTTGCAAACTGTGCGACAAAAATCTACATGGGCGGCTGTGACTATAACACAGCGAGATACTTCTCTCTGCTGGCTAACAAGCCTGTTGAGAAGATACTCTCAATGCCTATGCTCAGACACCTCTATGTCCGTCAGGGGGGCATAGCAAGGTTTGCAGATACACTGCTCCTTGACAGCTACGATCTGGGAGCACATTCCCCTGAATGCAAGACAAGAAAACCGGTAAATCATAACATTGAAAAGTGAAAGGAAGTATAATTATGTTGTATTCAATCAATTTATCAGAAAATAAGTGCGCTTGCTGCAGCTGTAACCTTAACAGCAGCATAGTAATAGTCGGAAATGAGATCGCAGGCTATTACTGCGAGGACTGTGCAAAGGAAAACAAGCCGAAATTTGCATACACCTACATCAACAAGGACGACGGCACTGCCGCCCTTGTCCTTGATGAGAACAACTACGCTAATATATATAGTAAAATACAGGCATCAGAGCACGCTGAAAACATCATCAATGTTGACGGAACTCTGAACAGAATGACTATTAAGCGTAACGGTATCATATTTGTTGAGCTCTACGATAAAACTCCCCGTGAACGCCCTCTTGAGGAGCTCCTGAACACTGACGATGACCTTTTCAGGCAGGCAAAGCTTGTTCAGGGTTCTAATGTAAAGGTCATGGAGAGGAAGTCACGTATGTCGAACAGAACATATATCTTCTTCAAGACCGATTCACCCGCACAGACATATTCTGTTCTTCAGAATGCCATCGGAAGGCTTGATTCTTACAATAAGGACATACCTGTATACTTTGAGAGCTGCCCTACAGATACTATGGGACTTGCAAGAACTCTGCTTGCAGAGTCGGGACACAAGGTGGTGTTCTGCTCGGGCAGAAAAAAGGGAAAGCAGGAAAAAGACTGCATTTTCCATATTGACTTTTCCATGAATGAGCTTTATGAGTACTGCCGCAGCCGTATAGTAGGACAGGACGATGAGCTCATAAAGGCAGTTTACCTCGTTTATGAGTACGTCGAAAACACTGCATATAAAAAGAAGTTCACACCTCCTAGCTGGATCCTCACTGCGCCCAGCGGAATGGGCAAGACAGAGTTCTTCAGGGCTGTAAGAGACTTCTTCGCTATGCATGATGTTCCCATACCCGTTATCCAGAGAGACCTCAGCCGCATAACCGAAGCAGGCTACAAGGGTGCGGAGGCAGAAGAAATCCTCAAGGATATTCTCATAGCTTCCGACAGCCTTGATATGAATCGCAAGGGCTTTTCCGATATCGGAACTGCAATAGTATTCCTCGATGAAGCAGACAAGAAGTTCATGCCCAGCATAGACAGCAACAAACGCAACTTCAACGCGGCAGTACAGGCAAATCTCCTTACCATAGTTGAGGGCTCAGCTCAGTATGTAAAGATAGATCAGGAGGATCTGTCGGGAATTGTAGATTCTGCAAAAACGATGTTTGTGTACATGGGTGCATTCCAGGACTTAAGAAACGACAAGCGTGAAAACGGAGCAGCAATGCGTGCTATCTTCGGAGATGACGATGATGAGCTTGATGAGCCCGATGAGCTCTTCTTTGAAAAACTCACCATGAATGACATGATGGAGCAGGGAATGCTTCAGGAGATCGCAGGAAGGATAACCCTTGCGGTAAACTTCCACAAGATCAAGGAAAAGGATATGCGCTGTCTTATCAAAGACAAAGCAGAGCAGTTAGGAAAGGAGAAAGGAATTACGGTCAGACTTACGCCAAAGGCTCTCAAGGAGCTTGTTGACAAAGCATATACACCTCTCGGAGTGAGGGCACCTATGAACCGCATCAACGAGCTGATAATAACATCTCTTGCTGAAAAGCTTCGCAGCGGCAGCTTTGACAGGGACAATGAGATGCTCATTATCGACGCAAAGGGACGCACAAGGTTCAAACCTAAAGAGATTGCAGACCCTCTGGAGGGTATGAGCGCATAAACTAAACGACTGCGGAAAACCGCAGTCGTTTTTGTGATCCTGTTTCAGCTTATATGATTGACAGATCATTCAGAAATGTGGTATAATGAAGCATAGCGTTCATTATTAATGCCCTTACAGATATGCATATCGGGCAATTGTATCGGAGGTATCTTTTATGAAAGTTCTTATATTAAACGGAAGCCCCAGAGTGGGCGGAAACACATCTGTTGCGCTTGATGAAATGGTAAAGGTCTTTGAAGCCGAAGGCGTTGAGACTGAGGTCTGTCAGATCGGAAGCAAGGACATAAGGGGCTGTATTGCCTGCAACAGGTGCTCGGAGCTTGGTCACTGTGTGTTTAATGACACTGTGAATGAGCTCGCCCCGAAGTTTGAGGAAGCTGACGGTCTTGTAGTCGCAAGCCCTGTTTACTATGCTTCTGCAAATGCAACTCTTGTTGCCTGTCTTGACAGGCTCTTCTACAGCACAAGCTTTGATAAGACTATGAAGGTGGGTGCAAGCGTTGTTGTTGCAAGAAGAGGCGGCTGTTCAGCCACATTTGATGAGCTAAACAAGTATTTTACTATCACAGGTATGCCTGTGGCTTCAAGCCAGTACTGGAACAGCGTTCACGGCAGACAGGCAGGAGAGGCTAAGCAGGACCTTGAAGGCTTGCAGACTGTCAGGGCACTTGCAAGAAACATGAGCTTTCTTATGAAGTCGATAGCCCTCGGAAAAGAGAAGTACGGCCTTCCTGAAAAAGAGCCTTGGGTGGCTACTCACTTTATCAGATAAGCTTAAGGCAGACTTAAATGAGCTACTACACACTAAAAAACGGAATGAAGCTGTACTATGAGGATACGGGCAAAGGTCCGACTGTTGTTTTTCTGCATGGCTGGGCAAGCAGTCACGATGTTTATGCCGAACCGATAAAGCTGCTTAAAGACAAAGCCCGCTGTATTTCATACGATCACAGAGGTCACGCAAAAAGCAAGTCGGCTCACAGAGAAAAGGTCACTATGGAGACACTCGCAAGCGACCTTAATGAGCTTATTACAGGGCTGGGACTGTCGGATATAACTCTGGTAGGCTGGTCTATGGGCGCAGGCGCTGTAATGACCTATATCCGTGACTACGGCTGCAAGGCGCTGAAACAGGTTGTGCTCTGTGATATGACACCAAAACAGCTCAATGATGAAAGCTGGAGCATGGGTCTTTACAAGGGGCGCTACACCAAGGACACGATGAAGAATAATCAGGGCAAATCCTTTATGCAGCTATATATGATGTTTACCCTCGGGGCTGTGCCGAAATACAGAAAGCTCCCGAAGTTTATACTCTATATTATGCTGAGAAAAAAGCTTCACAGGTTCAGTATAAAGGTGCTTGAAAGCCTTGCACGCTCCCTCAAGGAAGAGGATTACAGAAATGTGGTCGGACAGATTACTGTTCCTCTTACTTATTTTTATGCAATTCCCGGCACTCTGTTTACGCCGAAGCTTGCCGACTGGTATAAGGAAAACTCCCAAGCGCCGTTTTCCTCAGTGTCATTTAAGAACAGTACCCATAAGCTGATCAGAGAAAACCCCGCCAAATTCGCCTCAGAGATAGAAAAACTGCTATAGTGCCTGCGTGACTTGTTGGGGAAAACCTTTCTGATGTAAGATGTCTTTAACGCAGAATACTAAATCAAACCGAATAGGACAATGATTCCCGATACAGTTGTATCGGGATCTTTGCTTTATTGTAATATGAGGTCTCGGACTGATTATAAAGCGACAGCCGTGCAGCACCTTACAAATTCAAAAATTTAATATGCTAGTGTAGCACAGTTGGTAGTGCAGCGCATTCGTAATGCGCAGGTCGCCCGTTCGAGCCGGGTCACTAGCTCCAAAGAACCGCTTAGGATTACTCCTAAGCGGTTCTTTGTTGTTTGACTGATTAGGATAAAATCATATGCCTGATAATTTTTGTCCCAAAACTATTGACATTTGTCCCAAGGTGATATATAATATAATTGAATTGGAGGTTGTTGTTATGAAGAAGAAGAATATATTGAACCTCATAAAGTATTATTCTGATAAAAATGATGTTGGTTTTAGAAATGAGGCGTATGAAATCGCTAAAGATTTTGATGCAAGTGGAGACTATCAATTAGCAGAATATATTATGGCACTTCTATCAAATGCAAATACTTTTGTTCCACAAATGAACGAAGTGGAAACAGGATTTTTAGAGAAAGTAGCTATAAATAATGAGCCGCTTCCTCTTCCAGAGCAGATTCAACAAGATGTAATTGGAATTATTAACGCCATTAATCATCGAGTTGGCGTTAATAAGTTCCTGTTTGAAGGGATGCCGGGAACAGGAAAGACAGAAACAGTAAAGCAGATTGCAAGAATACTTGAACGAGAATTATATATAGTTGATTTTTCGTTAATTGTCGATAGCAAACTTGGCCAAACGCAAAAGAACATTTCTGAACTGTTTAGTGAGATTAATAACTTCTCTAATCCAGATGCGGTTATTATTCTTTTTGATGAGATTGATTCAATAGCCTTAGATCGGACTAATTCTAATGATTTAAGAGAAATGGGAAGAGCTACTTCAGCAATATTGAAAGGCTTAGATAATCTTGATGAACGTATAGTAATAATTGCAACCACAAACCTTTATGGGCATTTCGACAGAGCGTTGACCAGACGTTTTGATTCTATAATAAGTTTTGATAGATACACAAAAGAAGATTTAGTTGATATTGCGGAAATATTGCTAAATGATTACCTTAATAAATTCAAATTTGCGGGAAGGAATATCCGTTTATTTAAAAAGATTATTTCTTTGATGAATCCATTGTTGATGCCAGGAGAATTGAAGAATGTCATTAAAACCTCAATAGCCTTTAGTAATCCAGGCGAAGAGTATAATTATCTCAAAAGAATATACCAAAACATAACTAATAACTCAGAATTAGATGTTAAAACCTTAAATAGTCAGGGGCTTACTGTTAGAGAAATAGAAATTCTCACAGGTATTTCTAAAAGTCAAGTTGCAAGGGAATTAAAGGAGTGAGTACATGAATCCTACATTGCAGTTAAAAGGAAAATTCGAGCATAAACCTAATCCCAATAAACCTGGAGCCAGAAATATTCCAAAAGGAAGAAAGGTTGATTCAAAGCATTTGTCTGAACTTATAGAGCAATTAAAAGCTATTGCTGCATATTGGCAAAAAGACAGAACTATAGGCGGAATCCTGCTCAGTGTATATTATATCGATGTAATAGCCAAAAGCAATAGGATCAATTCATTGTTTAAAAAAGGGAAAATATCATCTAACGATACAATCAGAGGCTCCCGTTTTGAAGGAACTCCTCAAAAGCATGTGTTTATTCACTTCATAAGCGAAGAAGTATTATATGAAGCTATACGCAAATTATCTATCGTCAATTCGTATATAAAAAATAAGTATAATGGTTGTATTACTCACGATATAATTGATACTATTAACAATAACGAAAAGGTTTATGAGTGTGAAGATATCAAAAGAAGTGTATTTGTAAATACACTGGTTGATGCTTATTATGTTAGTAAATTTGCAGTTGATACAAAAGTTGAGGATGTAGAAGAGGCTGTAATAATATCTCTGTATAAGACCAATATCTCTACACGTGATCTTTTAGACAGAATCGGTATTGATATAGCCGAAACTAAAATGATAGATGATCAAACTTTAAGAGTATCACCAGAGGATTTTGCAAAACTCAAGATGAACGTGCCTTATCTAATATCTATGAAAGTTGTGGATATGAGAGAGATTGCAAAAGAAGATATATTAGGATATGATGATTTTGAACCATTATCCATACCAGATCCATCAAACGAGCCTTTTGTAGGCGTTATTGATACTCTCTTTGATGATAGTGTTTATTTTGGCAAATGGGTTACATACAAAAGAATGATTTCCGATGATATAGAAGTTGATAGTATTGATTATGAACATGGAACTGCGGTTTCTTCAATCATTGTTGATGGGCCTTCATTTAATAAAAACTTGGATGATGGTTGTGGAAGATTTAGAGTTAAGCATTTTGGTGTTGCAACTCATGGAAGATTCAGTTCATTTACAATAATGCGTAGCATTCGAGAGATAGTTAAGGCAAACCCTGATATAAAAGTCTGGAATTTATCTCTTGGTTCCGCATTGGAGATCAATCCTAATTATATGTCTCCTGAAGCTGCAATTCTTGATGAATTACAAAGCTTATATGATGTAGTTTTTGTTGTAGCGGGAACAAATAAAGGCAGCAGAACAAAGGAAACAATGAAAATTGGTGCCCCTGCTGATTCACTTAATTCTTTAGTGGTTAATGCGGTTGACTTTAAGAATAACCCCGCTTCATATCATCGAGTAGGTCCTGTTCTGTCTTTTTTCAACAAACCAGATGTAAGCTATTATGGCGGTGATAAAGGAGAATGTATCACAGTCTGTTTACCAAATGGTGAAGGAAAAAAGATAGGCACATCATTTGCAGCTCCATGGATAGCACGCAAGCTTGCTTTTTTAATTTATAAAATGGGTTTCAGCAGAGAAATTGCTAAGGCATTGATAGTTGATTCCGCAGCTGGATGGAATCGTCGAGATGATACTACACACTCTATAGGATTTGGAGTTGTTCCGGTTAGAATTGAGGATATTGTTAATACACCTGACGATGAAATTCGATTTATAATGACTGGATTAACAGAATCATATGAAACCTATACCTATAGATTACCAGTGCCATATGAAAACGATGCTCATCCATACTATGCACGAGCAACTTTATGCTATTACCCGACTTGTTCGAGAAATCAAGGTGTAGATTATACTGACACAGAAATGGATATTCATTTTGGAAGAATTCATTTAAGTAAAGGCAAGGTTTCAATAAAGTCGTTAAACAATAATACGCAAGGTGATTCGTCCGGAGCTGGTCTATATGAAGGTGTCGCAAGAACTCTTTATCGCAAATGGGACAATATCAAACATATTAGCGATCAAATAAAAAGCAGAGCGATTCCAAAGAAAAAATATGAAGCAGGTATGTGGGGACTTAGTATAAAAACTAAGGAACGACTGAAATCAAAGCATGACACTCCTATGCCATTTGGTGTAGTAGTAACATTAAAGGAAATGCATGGAAAAAACAGAATAAATGATTTTATTCAAATGTGTCAGCTTAATGGATGGATAGTCAATCGTATCGATATCGATAATAGGATTGATATTTATAACGTTGCTGAGGAAGATGTAGAGTTTGATTAAATATATAATGTGAGAATAATGGGTTTGTGAGGTGTAGATAAAATGACTGTTATTGGATTTAGAGTATCAACTAAAGAGATAAGGTATGCAGTTTTAGAAAAGAGGGATAACTCGATTGCTTTCTTAAATAAGGATAGTGAGAATCTTATAAAGTTTCCAACATCGATAATCAATATCGAAGATAAACTGTACTGGGCCAAGAGTGAGATAGATAGAATTCTCAGGATCAATTCGACAATTAAGAAAATCTATCTGAAAACAAATGAATTTAACGGAAATGAAAACAGCAGTAAGAGAGAGACAACATATATTGATGCATTAATATTACTATCAGCAAAAGAACACACTATTCCTGTTGAGAAGAAATTGTACAATCAGCTTGGGACTTCATCTAGCAGAGTTAAAGTGTTATGTGAAGGTCTGTTAGGAAAAACTGATAAGTACTGGGACAACACAATGGCTGATGCAATGCTAGTGGCTTATAGGGGATTAGAAAATGATTTTTAATAAGAATGACAAAATTTATAAATATATTCTTTTAGATTATATTGGTGGAGGCAACTTTGGAGAAGTATGGAGAGCTAAGGATCTATCTTTAAACACTGAATGTGCATTAAAACTTATACCGCCAAATCGTACAAGTGTTGACGATCGACTTTTGGAAGCAAAAATAGGTAATAAGCTTAACCATGTAAATGTAGTAAATATAAAGTATGCAGATGTCGTAGAATATGGATTTAATTCTTCATTAGTTGCAATAGCTATGCCTTATTATGAAAAAGGTTCTGTAATAAATATGGTGAATAGTTGCAATTTCTTACAAACAGATTTAGCGATAAAGTGTTTGATAGATGTTTTACGTGGTTTAGAATACTTGCATGAAAATGATTATTATCATTGTGATATCAAACCTAATAATATTTTAGTTGGAGATAATAATGAGTTTATATTGACGGATTATGGTATAACATGTTTTTCGCCAAATCATGAAGCAATAAAGCCTAAGCAGATATATTTGACCCACGTTTCTCCCGAAACCCTTAAAGAGGATGTCTACGATATAAGAACGGACATTTATCAAGTAGGGCTAACGGCATTCAGATTGTTTAATGGTATTTCAGAAATTAGTGATAAATTTCAGAGTGACCCAATCAGGTTTAAAGAGAATGTGTCTAATGGAGTGCTTATTAACGATTCTGATTATCAGTTGTATGTTCCGAGAAAAATCAGACATATTATCAATAAGGCGATTGATATAGACCCAAATAAGCGCTATCAAACCGCTTTAGCTATGCGAAGGGATTTAGAACAACTATCAATAAAAGGTTATTGCGCAGCAAATAGTAACGGTAATATTGTGTTTATATCAGGAAATAAAGAGTATAGATATGAAGTCAAAGAAACAGACAAAAATCTTTATGATTTTTATGTATATCAAAAAAATATTAAAAGTGGAAGAGAAACAAAAGCAAGTAAGTTTTGTAAAGCCAAAATAAAAAATGCCGATGTAAAAAAACAAGTATCACAGTTAGTCAACAATCTAATTTAGTATTTGATAAGGAGAATGTATCAAGCGATTTCTATTGCTTATGTTGCTGTAATAAAAAAAGCTGCTATATACAATCATGTACATAGCAGCTTTTTACTTATACCATATTAAGAAATCCCTTAGCAAACGCATCAGGCAGCAAGAACTGTTTCTCGCCTTCCTTGAAGTGAACTATAACATACTTATTGGACTTATACTTCTTGACAATTGTGCCAACACCAAACATTTTATGCGAAACCTTAACTCCGACTTTAACTTTTGAAATGTCGAAGGATTGGGCTTTAGTTTTTACAGGAACAGAAGGCTTCTTAGGCTTATTGTCAGGAGTAGGTATGCCGTACTGTGCAGTAACAAGCTCCTGTTTTGGTGGAGTTACAGTAACGGCAGCGGCAATAGTGTCTGCTGGAGACTCATTGCTTTCAGGAGCGTCCATAGTTGCCTGCTGATTATAGAATAGCTTCTCGTATTCCTCTCGGCGGATAACAGTATCCCAGCCACCGATCTCGTCACTTTCGTGCTTGTCGATGCCCGTATAAACAAGGCTTGCATCCTCATAACGCTTGAACTTAAATATAGCGTCATTCATGAGGCTTGCATTGAATACGCCTATGGAGCACAGCAGCTCGAAGTCCTTGACGTCAAGACCTGTGACTTTCTTGAAAAGTCCCGGTTCCAGCTGAGTGATAACATCTTTCAGCGAACGCTCACGGTAGTCGGTAAGGTACATAAATACAGGTACACGGGTTGCAAACTTGATAAGCTTCTCCTGTATCTGCTTGCGGAGTGACTTGTATTCCTTTTCCTCGTCAGTAAGCTCTTTTTTCTCCTTGGGAGTGAGCTTGTCCGTACCTTCCTTCTTGGCTTTTTTTACAGCTTCGGATTTGTTGATGATAGTTTCGATATCCTGATTAAGGCTTCTGAATCCCTCGATACGCATAAGTGCGTCGAGGGCGTCTTTATTATTGATAAGTCTTTGCAGCGTATCATTATCAACATTTACAAGCAGAGCCGACTCCCAACGTTTGGCGAGAAGTGTTGCCGATGTGCCTGCCATTGCGATATCAAGCACGTCCTGTGCATTGATAGCTTTCATCGTCGAGCCGTCATAGGCAAGGACGGGAAGGAAGCTGATGAACTCCGCAACCTTCTTCTCAGGATTTGACTCGTCCACATTCAGTCGTCAGGAGTAGTCTGAGATCTGACGCAGTGCACGGTCAAGGGCAAAATCAAAAACATAGCATTCACGTTTCATTATCTCAGCCTCGCCGTTTTCGGCAGTTATCACCCAGGGCGACTGAACTCTGAATGCTGCCTGGAAGTAAGTTTCAGGACTTTTGATATTACGCAGCATGAATATTCCCGTCCACGGCTTGACTGTAACACCTGTTGTCAGCTTGCCGCATGACAGAGTTATAGTTTTTGTTTCAAGGGGATTTTTCATGGAGCTGATAACAGGTGCAACTGCGTCAAGTCCTATTCCTGCTTTTGAACCTGCACAGAGGTTTATCTTATAATCGTGATAGAAGGCGTTCTGCTTTTGCTGCAAGAGATTATACATAGCTTCGCATGATGCTATCTAATTGACTTCCGTTTCCTGCCAGATATTCCTGAACTGCTTCTATTTTAGTTTCAGCTGAATATTTTTTATTTGAATGTCGTATTTTTATTAATTCTATTCCTTCTGTCTGAGCACGGCCAACAAGCACTAGTAATCGTTTGTGATCTATCCCATATTTCCTTGCAATCGATCGATAGCTACCTTCTCCATTTAGGTATTCTTGCACCGCCGAAATCCGTTCCTCATCCGTTAGTTTACTTCGTCTTGACATAAAATATCCCCCTTTGAGTTTTCACACTTTTGTTTTTTCGTGTGTCCACTCTAGGGGGATTATATCAATTTACGGGGGATTTTTATGCTTATTGTATTTGTTTTGGAATTAATCTATAGGTCGGAGAATTATCATCAAGGGACATTTTATAAACAGGAATTCCTTTTTCAGCAGCAATATCTTTTAACAATCTTTCGTTTAGATAGCTAATACGTCTTCCTAAATAAATTGCTACCGGAGAAGCAGAAAATGGAGCATTAGCTTTTAATTGAGTAGCAACATCGCTATTAGTATAAATAATACGCCATTCTTTTTCATATGCCCATTCTGTTGATTTTTGCAAAGCAACTTTTGTAACCATTGTTTGATCAGGGCAATGGATAATATTGTTTACGATATTTGGTGGGAAATAACTGGCAAAAACGCTATACTTTAGAAGAAATTGAATATATTCATTTGGAACACTAAATCTGGTATCGCTGTATAGTGTTGGGAAAAGATTAAAAGTTTCTAAAGCTCCATTGCTAAGAGAGTTATTCCATGCAGCTTGATTAAAAATATATGCTAAAGAGAAACCTGATTCATCATTTGAGTATAATCCCCACATTGCCGGCGAAGAAATGTCTTCACTTAAACATGTTATTTTTATAGACTTTTGTATAGTCGAAAACAGCAGTCCTATATTATTTCTTGCCTTATCCAAAATCTCATCTCGTTTTGACCGAATCATTTTGAGTTTTTGTTCATCAATATTCGCAACTATACTATTTAATGGAGAGTTATTAGATTGATTGTTTGAAATAAAGCTTTGAAGAGCCTCGTCAGACAAACTGTTCTGTAAATCATTTTCTACTTCAGAACGATTGAAGAACAACCTTCCATCATATCCGTCATTCATTTTTTCTAAATTAGCAACCCATATTTGATTTTTATAAAATGAATCAATCCTTTTCTCATCACATCGCAAAAATCGAAAAAGCGTTTGAGGGAAAAAAGTGCTAATATAATTGGTCATCAAGGAATACCTTTCATTACATTCTTGTAGTGAAAGAGTAGAAGGTATTACTGTTTTATATAGAATATCCGCAAATTGTTTTCTTTCATTTATGTCCATGTTTTTGCTCCTATTCTTATATGTATTAAAAATCAAAATGGGAAGCAAGGATTATTATTTCGTCGTTCTTACTTCATAGAAAACTAAATATGGTTCATCGATAGGTTCTTTATCAGTATTGCATGATGAAGCAAAACTCCATTCGAGTAAAATAGTGTTTCCTTCAAGTAGTTCATCTCTATAAATACTGCTTATTTTCTTTGCGTACTTAAGTAGTTGATTTATTTCAATTTTATTTAAGAATTCTTTATTTCCATAGCTTGAAATAAGGTTATTTTGGCAATCAAAAGCCATTGATACGTCTAAATCTTGGTTTGTTACCAAATTCCACAAATCATTTTTAATTGCCTCAATAACGATTTTATCCAAAAATACATTCAAAGTACCACTTTTATGTGCAATGAAGTATGGATAATAAATTACAATCCCATTTCCATCTAATCGTTTGTAAAGGTTGTCGGCAAACGCAATGGCTTCATTAGCTGGTTTTCCAATAAGACGTGGTAAGTTCAAATCATTGCCTCTAACTACAGCAGAGCGTATTGTCCATAGATAATTATTTGGCAATTCTATCCCAGGTTTGTATTCTTTCCATGGAATAGTTGGAATTGCCAAGTCCCTAAGTTCATAGAAACCCATAAGTTTATTCATTTTAATTCTCCTGATTATCCTAAAATGTTGTTGAAAGATTTACCAGTAATTTGTTCATAAGTATTAATTGCATAAGAATCCATCATACCAGAAATATAATCACATATTAAACGATTCTGAAGCTTTTCTTCAGATTGGTCTATTCTGTATCTTTCAATTAGGTTTTTAGCGCGATATTCCGGAGGTAGAAAATTAATATTATTAATATAAAAATCCTTTAAATAGGCAAGAACCCTTTTACCTCGTTCTTCATAATAATAAACATCATTATTATGGTTTATACAACGGAAAGTGATTTCCTTTAAACCGTCAGCAAGTTCTTTGTATGTTGCAAAATCCAACTCTTTAGCATTTTTAGTACCTGTTTTTTTCTTAAAGTCACCATTAACGTCTACTAAATCTATGTCTGAAATCAAAGTAAAAATTATACTTGATGATAATTCTTGCCTAAACAACTTGCAATACTCTGTAGAATCAATACTTTTTGAGCCAAAGCCAGATTTTTCTTTGGCTTTATCAACCAGCTCTTTTAATTTTAGATACGAAGTAGATTCGCCATATAATGAGGAATACTCATGTAATATTTCATCAATAATAAATGCTTTAACTCTTAGTCCGTCTTCTAAGTCGTGAGCAGCATATGCAATTTCATCTGCTAAATCAACTATTTGTACATCAAGAGTACGAACTGGGATTTCATTTTCGTCAACGAAAATTTTTAACAGATTATAATCATCATCGTAAATAAATTTTGTATTTGGGCTACCGTCCTGATTATCTCGTTTGTTGAAATACTTAACCACGCTTAGTAAAGTTCTATATGACAAATTTAAACCTGGAAAATCTGGCTTCTTTTTTTCAACATTTGTAAGTATTCTAAGAGTTTGAGCATTGCCTTCAAAGCCTCCAACATCTTTAAACAACTTATTTAATTCTTTCTCTCCTGCATGTCCGAACGGTGGATTACCTATATCGTGAGCTAATGCACCAGCTTCCACAACAAATAATTCTGTTGCTTCATAGTTTAATTCAGCTGCTACTGATCTGGCAATTTGAGATACCTCCAGACTATGCGTCAACCTATTTCTGAAAAACTGATCGTTTTTTATGCCAAGTAATTGCATTTTTCCTTGTAAACGTCTAAAAGATGACGAATACATTATTCTGGAATAATCTCTTTGATATTCCCCTTCTATTCTATTTCTTAATTCTTCAGGGTGCTGACGCTTTTCCAAACAATCTTCATTTAACCTTGTACGATATTTACGAGAAATATCACCAGCAATACTATGTAATCTTGATTCCATAAAAATTCCCCTCACATAAATTAATGAATGTTTAATTGTCTTACATAATCTTGGAATTCTTCATCAGAAGTAAAAGTGTCATCGAAATCATTGATATTTCGTACTTGACCACAACCAAGATCAAATGATACCGTTTGGGTAAACGATTTAAAATCATCATTTTTTTCGCATAAACGATCGATAGTATTCCAATCTAATTCGTTTTCTCGCGCAGACAATATTATTTCGCTTTGAGTATAGTCATCAGCATTCATCTTAATAAAACCGATACCGAATGCACGATTAAGCCGCCGCAGTTCGTCAATAAAATCAGGATTCTGATCATATTTCAGAGCAACAATATATCCTTCGTTCGCCCAACTTGAGTTAGAAACAGCTTGAAAGTAGCTCTTTCGCAAATTTGTAAAAGACAACTCTATTTTCATCTCAAATGAAAAAAGTTTAACATCACTATGCTCAATTGCCGACATTAATCTTCTCGTGTTATCGCTAAAATCATCAAAAGGATACCTAACAGCCACAATATCAGGATGCAACCACTCGTTTTCACCACGCTGTCCTCTGGATGACACTTCGTGATATATGGTTTTGGCATAACAATTGAAATGTGAATCAGAGAACACGAATGATGTAAGTATTTTGTGTAAATCTCGTTCGTTGAAGCTATAATGAATGCTTCTTGCATTTACAACAGGAACACTCGCAGGCATTCCTGTTAATTCACGCAATGAGAAAAGGGCTGGTCTCTTAGAGACTTGAATAAAAGGGCTGTTCTCCGGATTGCTTTTAATGCTAACATATAATTGAGCACTAAGAGTTTTTATTGGCGTTTGACCGCGACTTATTAGTTGTTCAGTAAGTCCGAGTTCAGTAGCTTTTTCCCATATTTCATTAGGCGCCATCGCTCTATTTTCAGTCCTAATAACATCGATAGCTAATTGAGTAAAAGTTAATGGCATAATATCACCTTCAGGAAACTACATCATTTCGATAATGTTCTTCTTGTACCAAGTAGGTATTGGCTCATTTGAACTATATGCCTGTTCAAATATGTGGTACAACTGCTTGTATTTAAAGTTGTTTTGAACTATTGTTTTCAATTCTGTAGTCTGTAAAGGGATTATCTTGAGTCCGTTGACAGACTCTGTATAATCCTGATTATAATACTGATATGTTCTTCTATTTCTGAAATCCGAGATGACATTCCTATCAAGGTATGTTGTTGTAAACACACAATAAGAATTGCTGTTACCATTGTTAAGAATGTATTCTCCAAGATGACGTGAAACAGGCTCCATTTCCATTCTTCGCTGATTAGTTCCGTCGGCAAGAGTAGCCTCGAGCAGCATGCTGTGTTCTGGATAGTCATTGCAAGCGGCATATTCATAAACGATGTCAGCTTCGCCGCCGCCAGCATGAGTTTTTGGAAGTAGATCAGCTTCGAGCGACAAGTTCATATATTTTAAGATATTACCCTTGCGTTCGCTGACTTTATACCATATTACGCCAAGAACATACTCAAAAATAGTAGGAATATCTGCGTTATCCGTTACTAGTTTCTGAATATCGTCATCTTCACGTTTTTCAAATTTGTCAAGTAGATTAATGAGAGTTGCATCATCAAATTTTGAATCAATGAGTTCGTTGAAACGCTTCAATCGTTCATCAATAACTGCCTGTTTTGCGTCGACCATGTTTTTGATGTTGCCGCCGAGTTCCTTGTTAATACCTTTTATTATTGCGTTTTCGTTGACGCTGAGGCAAGGCGCGATATCTTCGAGTTTACAATTGGTAAAGAGCTTGTCAGATGTGACAAATCCATAATCAAATAGCTTGTCTATGATAGTATTTAAGAAATGCTTCGGTACAATATCAAGATGAATTTTGTTTCCCTCGAAAATAACAACGTCAGTGATTTTGAAATATCTTTTGTTTAAATCATAGTAGTCTTTTAAGGTTGCCTTTGCTTTAAGCAAGTGCATAGTTCTGAAAAATGCTATATTGAAGTCGCGCTCATTATCAACATTTGTGAACATCGAGTCTTTTAAGCAATTACGAGGATTCTTTTCGATTGCTTTTTTGTTGGTAGTTTTTAAGAGAGTAGCTCTCCATAATTTACCGATTTTAACTTTGTCAAGGGACTTTAAAACATCGGAGAGTTTACTATAATCCTTATTCAAAAACAGCTTCTTAAGATTAAGATATAGCGAGTAATAAGGTTTATCGTAGTCTCTGCTTTTTCTGTTAAAGCCAATGCAGCATATGAGTTCTTCGCTTGGTTTGTTGTTGAGAAGTGTATTAAGCGCCTGCTTATAGTTGTTCATCATCATTAACGTGTCAATGATGATATCATCAACGCTTTCGCCGTTTTTACGAAGAGCTTTTATCTTGTTTTTTATGAAAATAGTATTCTCTTTATTAGTGCATAGCGGTAGCAGATAAGTGAATTCTTCTTTTGAAAGGTATTCAAGCTCTGAAAGCAGGTATACAAGCACAATAAATGGACGTACACTTCCATTTTCAACTGGATTTGACGTTTTTAGTAGCTGCTTGAAATAGATATAGCTATCCTTAGCGAGTTGCAAGGTGTTATCCGGTTCAAAGCTGCCACTGAGACTGATTTGTAAGAGAGCCTTTCCAGCTTCAGTTAATCTTCTCTCAGGGGTTAAGAGTCCAATATCAACAAGTCCTGAAGTCTTCTCGCGAGCGTCTTTGTCTTTCCGTGGTGCGTGGCCTTTAACGAATTTCTTTTCCTTCATGAAGAAGTAGTACTTTTCTTGTAAGCGCGAATTATTACTCCATGGTTCGGAGGAGTAGTCGGGGTTCTGCCAGAATTCATTTAAAAGCTCAAGTTGCTTCTCGATTAGTAAATTGAAACTCTTCATTCTAAAGCTTGTAGTTCCTAAACTCCAGCAAAAGCTTTTATATGCAATGTTTTCGAGTGGCATTTTTTAATCCCCCTTAGTAATTAATTATTAATACTTCGTCAGAACCAGTTTGACGATCCTTTTTCTGATAATTAGAATTTGAGTATCCGTATGCCAAGTGAATGATTTTATAATTATTTCTGTCGAGCCATTCGGATAATATATGATTTGTTTTGCCTTCACTGCTTAGTACGTTTGATAAAGCAAAGCGTATTCCGCGAGCATTGGCAGCATCTAAATAATTATAGAGAGCTTTTTCATCATCCTCTGTCCAAGCGTTTTGCTCATTGTATGTAGCACAAGTGATAAAGTATGGAGGATCAGCGTAAATAAAATCATCAGCATTGAATTTATCTAAATCAATTTCTCTGAAATCCTTACATAAAAAGCTATAATTACCACTCTTTAATCGATCCACAAATTTTGAGAGCTTTCGTTTCATTTTTGTATTGAAATCTCTCTTTCCGACAGGAAGATTGAACTCTCCGTTTTTATTAAATCTGATTTGGTTATTGAAAGAATATACTATCAACACATACAGCATAACATAATAATAATAGTCTTGATTGTTATATGTGTTGAAATCATTGCGTAGTCTCAAGAAACGTTTTTTGTTGTATGCACCAAGTCCTTTTGAGCTTTCGCAGCCATAGTATTCATAGCCTTTGTCATTGGATCTTGATAATTCATATTTGTCGATTATTGTTTCAATCTGTTCGAACAAAACAGATTTGTCAAGATTCTTCAGTGTACCATATAACGAGTTAAGTGCTTGATTTGTATCATTAAAAATTACATGGTTGCAGTCAATATTTATACCAACATTGCAACCTCCGCAAAAAAGGTCAACAAGCGTCCCTTTTATGTTTGGGAAAAACGGAAGTATTTGGGGCAGAAGTTTGAATTTTCCGCCAATATAGTTTAATGGCGAAGGTATTATTTCTTTGCTTCCGTAGCACTTACATAGAAATAACCTTTCTTCATTTCCTTTGATATTTGTTTTTCCTGTTGTAAACGCTTTATATTCTTTTGAATAGACTGTAACTTCTCCTTTAGCTTTAAGTATGCGGAGAATATCTTCGTCAGAAATCTTAGCGTTTGATCGATCGTTTCCCTTTTCTGCCATGTTGTTGTATGACAAGAGAATGTATTTTGATTTTATGTTAGATATGAGTTCTTCAAAAGCTTTAGCAGCTTCCGATGTGCAGTACTTACTTTTAAGATTAGAACGATCCATTTTCTTGGCAACGCCAAAGACTTCCGGCTTATTCCAGCGCGCGACATTCTCTATAAGGTGATACGCATCGCAATACTGCCTCGAATTATATGGAGGGTCAATATACACTAAGTCTGCTTCAATATGCTTGACCAATTCGTTAGAGTCTTCATTATAGAAAGCATTGTTTGGATTGTTGCCTTCGTCTGGATCTGGTACAGCCAATTCGAGATGTTTATCAAATACCACGCCTTTACGATAGGCATCGTAATGTCCACAGGTATTAGCTATTTTATCCATTCCATACAATAACGATGTAATTAGTAAAGCTCGCTCTCGTGCATTTATTTTCTTGTTATTAAATTCGTTCTCAATATGTTCTCGTATATAACCAATTTTACAGCAGTCTTCTTTGCTAAAATATGTATCTGCAAAATTATGAGACATATAGTTTTCTTCCGATGTGTTGATTGAATTATAGTAAACTATATATCTTGCAATCTTTTCTTTATCATATTCTTCAGCACTGAACCATGCAACGTGACAGATATAATTGCTGTACATATTGTCGTTTGTTATAACTTTCTTATCAAGAAATGCAGAAGCTACAGCGCCTGTTCCTGCAAAAATATCAGCAACCGTATTAATATCTTTGCAATTGTTTTCAACGATTTCTCTTATAAAGGGTATGAGCTTATATTTGTTTCCAAGATATCGACGGTTATTAATTTTGGTAGTTTTATATTGAGGGATAGCTATATCAGGCTCTTCCTTCTCATTTTCTGACAGATAACTACGTACAGTATCAATAACGCTTGTATCCCAGCGTTTCCTTCCGTTTTGTATGACAAGTTTAAATACGCCATCTTGCTGCAAGCGATATAAGTAAGAGCGAGAAATATTTAGTTCTTCAGCTATTTTCGTAGCAGTTGTATCTGCCATATCCTCTCCTCCTTATGCAACTAAATTTTGATTACTCAAAGACATTTTATCATAAAAATTGCAAAAATGCAATAGTTTTTATTGCTTTTGATATGTTTTTTGAGAAAAAAATAAAGAAATTATCACAAAAATGGATGCTAATTAAAAACTAAATCCTAATCAACCTCTGATACTCCTCGATCTCCAGCTCACCATCGGCAGCCTTCTGACGCAGTTCAATAGCATACTCTCCCCACTCAGCAAACTCTGATTTGCTCATTTTCTTTTTCATAAAACGAGCGTAGTGCTGCTTGTAGGCGCGGTTGTATATCTCCCACACAGGATCATTTTTGAGCTTGTCCTTGAAGGTGTGACGCATGGAAATGTCACGGCAGGACTTTGGCGGATTGCTGCTTATGAGTCGTTTGCAGTAGTGAGAAAATGTCATGTGCTTCATGATGAACCACCGACCGCAGTTGCGGCACTTGACAGGCATAAACTTTTCCTCGATGCACTTGAACAGCTCAAAATACAGAAAGGCTCCCAGCGATGTGAAACGATAGGTCTCACAGAGTATGGGACCTTTTTTGTTTCGATAACCGTATGTCCCATGCACATACTGCCGCTTGAAACAATACTTGTATAACGCTGAAAGGTATCAATTACTTTTTGAGTTGTCGGATAACTGTTGTGGTCACAAAGCTCGTCCACAAACGGCATAAAAATTTTCTTGACTCGAATAATATCCTCGATAAAAGTTGAGAACTCGTTCGTCATCTGCTCAATACAAGTCTTGAAGTCTGCGGCGTCTTTTCTGTTTTCATAGTTGCTGAAAACTTTCTTGCTGTCAAATTCATAATCAGATAACGCTCTCAGCTCGTGCAGTTCTTCCGTGATATACATTTCCTCATGGGACACAGGAGTGCTCTCTGCGTTGACAAAGTGTTCGTTGTAGTCATCGACTTCAAACTCCGAGTCCTCATAGAAAGGCTCGTCAAAGATGTCGTTGTAGTATGCGAACAGATTTCTCAGCAGACCGTGTCTGAAATGTTTTGTGTCGTATGGCGGAAGTGACTTTGCAATATCCATGATGCTGTCGTATGTAAATTCTATTTCCTGTGCGCATTTGCCTATGTCAGCAGGGCAGAATAAGGAACTGATGTTCAGCTCTGACTTTGCACGTTCACATACGTCAAACAGTTCGCCTAAGTCATAAAAATTCATTGAAAAATAGCGCAGAAGTATCTCTCCGAGCGGATAGACTCTGCCGTCGGAAAGATATATTTTTCTGTCATGGTAGTGTGCTTCTATCTCAAACATAATAACTCCTTTCAGAAATAGTGTTCTATTTCATCAGAGTGCATAACACTGTGTTTTACTTTGAAAACAGCCGAATAAATAGTCTAAGACCAAAAGTTTACAATTTGTTCATAAAAATAGATTATAGATTGAACTCAGTAGAGATAATATACTATATCTATTGACTTTTGTCAAGAGAGCGTGTATACTGAATGCAGTTAAGACGTCCGGACAACTCTTGACATCACAAGTAAAAACTCGAAACGCGAAAGGAAGATGTAGATGAAAGATTTGAACGTTATCAA
>CAMMYU010000182.1:0-3338 GCA_946528545.1 uncultured Ruminococcus sp. | reverse complement strand
CGGCGGAGACGGTATAGTGCTTATATGCCGTTCCGACAAAGCGGCAGGAAAAATGCGTATCTTCAACCTTGACGGCTCCGAGGCTATGATGTGCGGAAACGGCATAAGATGTGTTGCGAAGTTTATGAGAGATAACGGTCTTGTAGACAGCGACGAATTTGAGATAGAGACTCTCAGCGGCAATATGAAGATACAGCTTACCCGTCATTACGGCGAGGTAAACGGCGCAACCGTAGATATGGGTCCTGCAATACTTGAGCCTGCAAATATCCCTGTAAAGCTTGAGCCCGATAAAAACGGCAGGGTAGTTGACCGCACCGTAAAGATCGACGGCAGAGACTATAACATCACCTGCGTATCTATGGGAAATCCTCATGCAGTTACGTTTGTGAACAATGTTGATAATATTGACCTTGAAAAGGTAGGCCCGAAGTTTGAGTTTGACCCGATCTTCCCCGAGAGGGTAAACACGGAGTTTATCAAGGTGATAGACGATCACACTCTGAAAATGAGAGTGTGGGAGCGAGGCTCGGGCGAGACCTGGGCTTGCGGAACAGGTGCCTGTGCGGCAGCAGTTGCAGCAGTGCTCAACGGCTACTGCGAGAAGGATACCGAGATAACAGTTCTTCTGCGCGGCGGAACGCTGAAAATCAAAGTTACCGATGAGGCCGTTTATATGAGTGGAAACGCAGTAACGGTATTCTCGGGAGAGATAACGATATAAACTTAAAGGCTGTCCAAAAAAACGGACAGCCTTGTTTTATGCATATAAAAGAGCCTTCGCAGCTGCGAAGGCTCTTAGTTTCATATATTAGTCGATCTTGACTGTCCAGCCGAACTCATCGGGAATCTTGCCCCACTGAATGCCTGTCATTGTATCGTACAGCATCTGGGAGATAGGTCCGATCTCGTTGTTGTTGATGGTCATGATCTTGTCGCCCCACTTGAGGTGTCCTACAGGAGAGATAACTGCGGCAGTACCTGTACCGAATACCTCATCGAGCTTGCCCTCGTCATAAGCCTTTGCAACCTCTTCAATGGTAATTCTTCTCTCGGTAGCCTTGATGCCCTTGCTCTTGCAAACTTCAAGTGCGCTCTTTCTTGTAATGCCGGGGAGTACAGAGCCTGTAAGCTCAGGAGTGATAACCTCGCCGTCAATTACGAAGAAGATGTTCATAGAGCCGACCTCTTCGATGTACTTCTGCTCAACACCGTCAAGCCAGAGTACCTGCTCATAATCCTGCTCATGAGCCTCGTCCTGACCCTTCAGGGAGATAGCATAGTTAGCAGCAGTCTTAGCAAAGCCTGTACCGCCTCTTACTGCACGCACATACTTCTGCTCAACATAGATCTTTACAGGGTTGAGGCCTGTAGAATAGTAAGCGCCCGAGGGTGAGAGAATGATAAGGAACAGATAATGATCGGCAGGTCTTACGCCTACATAAGGATCTGTCGCAAAAATGAAAGGCCTGATGTAAAGGGAAGCACCGTCAGTGTGAGGTACCCAGTCCTTTTCGATCTCAACAAGCTTCTTTGTAGCCTCGATCATGAATTCCTCGTCGATCTTTGGAATAACCATTCTGTCAGCGGAGTTGTTCATTCTCTTGTAGTTCTCGTCAGGTCTGAAAAGCTGTACTGTGCCGTCGGCAGTTCTGTAAGCTTTAAGACCCTCGAATATCTCCTGACCGTAGTGCAGGCACATAGCCGCAGGAGAGAGAGAAATGTTGTCAAAGGGAACTATCCTTGCATCATGCCAGCCCTCGCCCGTGTCATAGTTCATTGCAAACATATGGTCGGTGAAGATGTGACCGAAGCCGAGCTTAGTCTCGTCAGTCGGTTTTGCCTTTGGAGTTTTTGTGAGTTCAATTTTGATATCGCTCATAATAATCCTTCTTTCATTAAAATTACTGATACTATTATAATACACTCTTCAATTTTTTTCAAGAGGTTTTGCAAAAAAACTTAACCGTGACTGCAAATTTTTCTTAAAAACCCTGTTTTTGACCCTATTTTTGAAGGAAACGGGTAGTCGGAACTTCAAAAAACTGTCTGAGACTGTGCTTTGTGGATTTTAGACATTTCAGGCTTTATAATATTGTCTGATATTGGTCTTGAAAAAAGGAGAAAAATGTTGTATAATGATATCTGTATAACTGTGTTTAGAATATAAGGAGAGAGGTTTTCTATGGCACAACAAAACGATGGTCTTAATAATGTCCGCCCCTCGGCAGAGGCTTCTAAAGAGGAAATGGCGAAAATGATAGCCCGAAATATGTCTATGAGCGATACGGGCAGCTTTGACACCGGTATTCCTCAGACAGTAGGCAGACAGACAGGTAATGCAGGAACAAAAACTGCGGTAAGACCTGCACCCGCAAAGAAAAAGCAGGCTGCTGCTTCAACGAGCAGTACTGCTAAGAAAAAAACTTCATCAAAGTCAAAAAAGAAGGCAAGAAAGAAGAGCAAAGCCCCGATACTTATTCTTGCAACCTTTATAGTGCTTCTTATCTGCGGCGGAACTATATTCTATCTGTCAGGAATGAATTCCTATAAGGATACCTTCCTTGACAATACATATATAAATGGTGTAGACGTCAGCGGAAAAACTAAGGCTGAGGCGCTTGCACTTCTGAAGGCTCAGTCGATAATACCCGAGAAGATATCCTTTACAAGACCCAACGGACAGGCCTTCTATATAGAGATGTCTGAGATTGGCTATAAGGATATTACCAAGCAGAAGATATCGGAGTTTTATTCAAGGCAGGATCATTATAAATGGTTCTCTGCAAAATTTAATACTACGAACTTTAAGTTTGAGACAGCCTTTTCCTATGACAAGGTAAAGCTTGAAAAGGAGCTCAAAAGAAAGGTGCTTGAAGCTCAGACTGCCGCAAAGCCCAAGAACGCCTACATAACCGAGGACGGAAACGGCGGTTATACTATAGTAAAAGAGGAGATAGGCGAGATCGTCGATGAAAGCAGGCTTGGCACACTCTACGAGTATGCCGAGAAGGAAATCGACAAGATGAAGTTTAATATAGACCTCGCTATGGCTGATATTTATGAGCATCCCGAGGTCACCTCGGCAATGCTTCAGGACGCCCTTACAAAGCTTAATAATCTCCATAATATTGAGATAACCTTTGATTTTACTTACGATGTTGAAGTTCTCACAGGTGATGATGTAAAGGACTGGATAATCTTCAAGGGCGAGGATCTTGCTGAGGGCTACAATGTTGATGCGGACAAGGCTATGCTCTATGTTGAGAGACTTGCTGAAAAGTACGATACCTACGGCAAGCCAAGAAAGTTCAATTCTACAAATCACGGAGAGATAA
>CAMMYU010000181.1:0-8276 GCA_946528545.1 uncultured Ruminococcus sp. | reverse complement strand
AATTTTATCATGTATAGTTCTTTTTGTCAACAGACTGTCGGCATTAAAAAGCCTATATACTGCATTTAAGCGGTATATAGGCTTTTTAAGCAAGTCAAGGAGAATTTGGGTAATCTGACGAAAATCTGGACGGCGCATCTGATGCACAGAGGTCGTGCGGTGTTGCCTTAAATTCAATGGTGGTATTGCTGTTCACCCTGAATACAGCCTGACTATATGGGCTCAGAGCACAAATAAGGATACAATGGGCAAGCTTGTCGCAACAGGAGACAATAAAAACGCAGGTATCGGCGGCGGCGAAAACGGCGGTGTACAGGCTGTAAAAGACGGTACTTATCAGTTCTCCGCTTTATCCCGATGAAAATATGTGATAAACCCAGAGCAGGGCAGCGCAGTCTGTCCTGCTTTTTTTTTTTTAGCGGCTGCAACCTGATGAATGTTTTGAGGGTATTACTATAAAGAGAATAAAGCAGGAGGGAAGTACTATGCCTTTAATTAATCCAAGAGAAAGATATGCACCGTTTCTTAAATGGATGAATAGTCCGTTTACGAAAACTATGCTCAGATCATTAAGCCCCGATTCCAGTGCGCTGACAACTGCAATAAGCGAAGCCGAGCAGGCCTTGCTTTCGCATACGGACAATGAGCAGGAGCTTGAGGATAACGCTAAAAAAGCTCTTGACAGACTGAATACCGAGATCGAAAACATGAATGTTATCCTTGATGATAACAGCCTGAACGCTTACAAGGCATATTTCAATTACGGAAAGGCTGTTGTCGGGCACACGAATGCCTGCGTAGATGATGATATTGATGTTATGAGCATTTTCGGAAATGATTATCTTACGAGCACATACTATGCAGATATGCTTCCGCTGACCAATGAGAACGGAGAGCCTGTCGATTCAAATGACATTAATAATCTGCTCATACAAAACGGCTATGATAAGATATTCAATGCTGTAGCTGAGCGTGTGGACCTATCCACAAAGCTTGCAACCGAGTACGTCACCGATGATGAATATGAAGAGGCTAAAGAAAAGGTCAAGGAGGTAAACTCTGTCCTTTCAGATGCTGTTGTAAACACGCACAAGATTCTTTCAGATGCACATAAGGACGATAACAGGTTCAAGCCCGTTACCGATGCTCTTGATGAGGTAAGAAGGATACTCCACGATCAGAACGCTGCGATAAACAGGGGCTGGGAGGTTCAGCGTATTGATGACTATACAATGATGTCTGAGATACATGACAGAGTCACCAATGAAAAAAGTGCGGTTAAAACCGAGGTCTATGAAGACGGCATTTCATCATTGAAGCCGATAATGCGCCGCTGTGATACGATCGAGTATGAAAATATCAGTGAAGCTGAATTCACATCACGCCGTCAGTTTGAGAGAGTGTATCAGTCTGTCTGCGCCGATATTGACAGTATAGTCCGTGAGTCGCAGAACGAAAACGTCTATATTGATCTTCGGGTGTTAAAGAACAGCGAAATGTATTTCAAGCTTGACCCTGCTCTCGACGAGGAAGCACTCAAGAAGGCGTCCAGTGAACATACACAAGCCCGGCAGTTTATTAAGGGAAGAGAGACAGGAGATAAGATGGAAGGCAGCAACACCTTTCAGAATGCCCCCGATAAGGAGCTGCTCAAAGGTGCTGATATCCATGTAAGAGATGCTTTCAGAAAAAGTATTTTCTCCGATATGGCTGAAAGAGAAAACGATGCAAAGGATATATACTCTACTGTTATAAACAGAAGAAGCAAGGCTCTTGAAAAGGTCAACCGCCTGAAAGGCGATAAGGATGAGAAGGATATACAGATTTCAAGAGTAAAGGACTCTATTGACAAGTCACACGTTGACATTGTGGTTGAGGATATACTTCGCCCAACTATAGAAAGAGCTCTGAGAGCAAAAAAGTACATTGACAAATTCAAGTCTCCCGAGCTTATGCAGAACGAGAAGTTTGCAAAATTCAATGCCGCAGTTGAGAGGATATGCAGCTGGGAGAATAAGCCTTTACTGACTGCAAGATCACGAATGATAATGAGTGATCCTATGTGGTCGGAGCTGCAGAAGGAAATGATTTCTCCATATACCAGTTTGCCCGATGCTTATAAAGATGTCTCCTATAATGAAATAAAAGATGCACTTTCAGAGCTGAAAAGAGCAGCTGTTGACTTCAAGAAAAACGGTCCCGAGATCAAGGAAAAGTTTACCTCGGCTTACACGGGCGATGCGAAGAATGCAAATGAAGCTGTCAAGACTGCGTACAATGCTGCGTCCAAGGGCTTGAAGCTGCTCTCTGACCATACTGTAGGCACTGTTATTGCAAATAATCCCGATCAAAAGCTTTATGAGGTCATGGATATAGCTTACGGCAACAATGACTATGAGAAGGAGATACTTGAAAACAGATGTGAAAAAATAGATGAGTTCAGAGCAGCTGTGTTCAATTTTTCTGCTGACTACACCATGGCGGCTGCAAACCTTTCTGATGATAACGATGAAAGAAAAAAAGTACGCAACCCCGATAATGACAAGCGTTCTGACAGCTATAAAAATCTTATCTCATCAATAAAGCTTCTGGAGGATATGAGACAGTCAGGTGATATCGGTCAGTTTACTCCCGAGGAGATTGTTGCGGCCTATGACTATGCTATCAAGGCTGCGGAAAAATATGTTGATACTCATACAGGCTTAAAGGGTATGTTCAAGGCAGGAAAGCAGGAGGGTAAGGACCGTATAAAAAATGCGAGAACGATAATCAAGGAGCTCAAGGCTGCAAAGTTCGGGCTTCAGGAGGCTTATGCAGGTCTGGCTGATATTCAGCGTGAAGAGACACTTGATGAAGCCTATGAGCGCTTCAGCGACAGGATAGATGAGATCAACAAGGCTGACGGCAGAAGAATAGATAATTACGATGCTGATGATGAAAAGTTGTCTATGGAAACCTTCTTTAATGCTAAGGCAGATATTCCCGATCTTATCAGAGACCATGTTCCCGAAACAGATCACCCCGATGTTTTTATCGGCGAAGAACCGGTTGAGGACAGCCTGCTCGGTGATATGAATGATGATATGACCGATCTGACCGATGAGATAATAAGGCATGACAAGACCGTAAACGATGCACGAAAAAGAATAGCCGACGGCTCGGAAACACTTAAAAATCTTGTTAATAACGATATGAAGGAGGCCTTCTCGGAAGAGCTGAAGGCACAGCTTGAAAGCCGCAGAAAGCTACTTGTTGAGATGCTTGTATACAGCAAATCCGAAAAGAATCAGAAGACTGTCAGCGAGATAAAAAATCTTACGGCAGGAATGATAACCGCAAAAACCTATCTTACAAAATTAAAGAAGGGCAAGCTTGATCTCGGAAAGATGAGCAATGAGGGCTTTGACTTTGACAAAGAGGTCAACAATCTGGTAAAGTCAGAGAAGTTCATGTCGTTTGCAGCTCCTGACGGCAAGAATTCATGGGAGAATGCTAAGGCGCTGGGTGAAAAGGCGATCTCGAAGAATGGCAATGAGCTGTTCACAGGCTTTGCAAACCATAAGCCCAAGGCTGTAAGCAAGACTGTAAAAGGCGGTACCGTAAGCAAAAAGCACGGAAAGAATAAAACCACCGTTACAGGCAAGAAGAACAATTTCAAGCCAACATAGATTGCCGAAACAATGATGAGAACCGGAGCTGCTGCACATTTGCGGCAGCTCTGCTTTTGTGCTATGTTTATTTCAAAATAAATAATACACAGCATCGGCGGACAGCACTAAGCTGTCCGCCGATTTTTGTTTATTCTGCACGTTACCTCAAGTGCTATAAGCGAAGCCTGCGGCAGCGTATCATTATTGATCATATTCCTTGCGTCTTATGACAAATATCGCCGTTACGGCAGCGGCAGTGGTCAGCAGCGAAACTGCCGCACCTGTTTTTGGGTTGCCGTCCTTGGCGCTGTTGGCAGGTTTTGAGCTGTCGGCCGCCGAGGAGCTCGCACCCTCTGAGCTTTCGGGTAGTGAGCTTTCGCTGTCGGGGCTCTCATACTCGGAGGATTCCTCCTCGGAGCTATCGTTCATTGAGCTTTCCTCACTTGACTCGTCCTGCTTCAAAGGAGTATGAGTGAAGGTCACCATAAAGCCTTCCGCTGCAGAGCCTGAGACCTCGAAGGAATAGCTGCCCTCGCCGTCGATACCGCTGATGACATCATCAGCAAAAACGCCGATTGTGTATTCGTTTATGTTGTTAAGGGATTCAAACGACAAGCTCCAGTCCTCTGCCTCAGTCACAGGCATGAGCTTGTAGAAATCTCCGTCGGCAAAGACCGAGATCGTTGCCTTGTCAGGCCTGATACCATCCTTGTTATCGCCGTCGTTCCAGACTGCATTTATCTTTACCTGCTTTGTCTCGCCTGTAACGATAACGTCAAATGAGGCGGTCAGCTCTATGGGTGTCACCTGATCGGTCGATGTATCGAAGGCTGTTACCTTTAATGTAACTCTTGCCTTTCCGGGGGAAAGCGCTGTAATTGCGCCGTATTCGTCCACATAGATAGGTGTGTCTCCCTCAAGGGCCTCAACACTGTAATCGGCGTAAGAGTATTCCGCATCGTAGGGTGATACCCAATAGTCCATCTGACGGCGCTCGCCCACTTTAAGCTCAAGAGCGTCCGACTCCACATGAAGGCTCTCAGGAACATTCGGGGTCTTTACGATCTCCAGCTCATAGGAGAATTCATTCCCGTTGGAAAGCCTTGCGGTCACGGTCGTTTTTCCAATGCCGACAAGATTGGCATCGCCCTCTCTGTTTATAACAGCAACGTTCTCATCTGATGATGACCACTGTATTCTCTTATCGTCAGCCCTTCCCGGGAGTATCTCATATCTTGGAGTGTAGGAACCCTCATCTAACCGTACTACAGCGTGTGGCTTATAGAAATATATCTCCCCGGCCTTGACAGCATCTTCATCGGCGATATATTTTGCGGTAAGAGTTATGTTATCTTCTATCGGATCCTCAAAGGCGTATTCATTGCCGTCCTCGTCCTCCCAGTGAAGGAAGACATAGCCCTCCTTTTCGGTAACAGGCAGCTCTGATTCAAACGGCGTAGCTCCCTTGTATACATAGTAACGGTCAAAGTCATATTTTCCGTCGCCGTATTTCAGCGTAACGGTTCTGATAAGGTCGGGCAGCTCCTTTGCAAGATTCTCGTCATACCACTTGATCCTTGCTTTCAGCCACTCCTTGTCGAGCCTTACAGCCTCCTCAAACGGCAGAAGCTCTGTATAGATGCCCGGGTGTACGGCTGTATCCTGCTCGGCAGAGGTCTTCAGCTCTTCTGCATACTGATCGAGCAGTCCTCCGTCCCTTGAAAGCTCAATGGCTCTGTCTCTTATGCCGCCCTTACGGTTCCATTCGCTGATGACAGTATCCACGAATTTGTTGTCAGTCAGCAGGCTGTTTGTCCACAGATGTTTTACATAAAAGCCGTCCTGTACAGCAGTGCGGTAAGCAAGATCCATATCCCATACAGGACCGAAGTAAAGCTTTCCCTTTTCGGTGTCCGTATCTGCCGTTTTATAGAAATATGCACTTCCGCCCTTGAAGGCATCACGGTTCATTGAGAAGTCCTCTATGAGCCAGTATTTTGCGGTGGTCTCATAGTCGATGTAGTCCTCGGTATCGACCTCTCTCCAGCCGTCGGGAGCAGTATCGTCCTTGACTCTCCCCAGAATAATAGCGTCCTCAGCCTCCTGAACATAGCTGCGGATATATTCCTTCTGAGCCTCGGTGCCGGTCTCGCCGTCAGCGGGGTCAAAGCCGGGTTCATCGTTCATAAGGTCAACATTGCGGTCGGTAGAAAAAAGGTTACTGCCGACAAATCCCTGCTGATGTGCAAGAAGATACTCGCCCTCAGATGTCTCATTCTCTTCGGGAAGATCAAGGTTCATTCTGCCTGATTCTATCCTTACATTCTCGCAGAGATAATAGCTGCCGAGATATATGTATCCGCCTTTGCCGTCATCAAGCATAACGTCAACAGGATAGCCCGATGGAGTGAAATCAAAGCCCATTCCCTCGGACAGATATGCCGAATAGCGGTTTCTGGACAGGGTGCTGTCCGTTGCATTTGCCAGCAGTGCCCAGTGCTTGCTCTTGCCGAGACCGAAGATATCCGCTTTTTTATCAAGCTTGATCTTGTAGGGCTTTTTGCCTCCGCTTAAATCCCAGGTGGAATTACCTCGTCCTCGGAAGTATTCCATTTTTGCATCACTCAGGCCGCTTATCTTTGTATCCGACCCTGCGTAGCCCTCAAAGCCCTTGGGAATGACAATGTCCATACTTCCCGTGGCCTCGTAGCTGTGGTCAGGGCTGGCATTGACCTTGTCGAACTCCTCTGTTCCTCCGTCAAGGTGCAGATAAACTGTAGGAATAGTCATCTTAAAGCTGTCCTGATTTATGACCTCGGCTGCGGAGCTGCTGACTGATTCCGCAGACGATACTGCTAAAGCTGTCGCCTGCGAGCAAAAGCAGGCTGCTGCCGCTGCAAAGGCCAGGATCGTCTTTGATATGCTTTTTCTGTTGTACAAGATTTTTAACCTCCTTAAAAGTGAAATGTTTATTTGTCTGATTACATTTTATCATAATTTAAGTTGACTGTAAACAGTGAAATTGCAGTATTATGCAGTGTAAATTACAGAAAAACTTGTAAGGTTGCATCATAGCCTTGTTGACCAATAGCTGTTCAAAAAAAGGCTAAGACATTTGAAAAGTCTATGACCATAGAGATGAATGAAGATGTCCGCCGTTACTGCCATGTGATAGATAATGAAAGCTACAATGCCTATATAGACGAGCATATCGAAGAGCTGTATATGCTCATCAGGGAAAAGAACGAGGATAAACCCGTTCTCAGTGAACTGACTGTATTTCTTCGCCCTGATGAGATCAAGATCATCACTAAAGATGACGGAATTCTGTTTGATATTTCGGAAGAGGACGTTAATGTTACCTCCATCTGCACCGGATTTTGAAGATTTTCAGGAGGTTATCCTGCGCGGCAGTATGAATACCGCAAAAGAAGTCGGCGGAGATTGCTACGACTATTTTCCGATCGATGAAAACCGAATCTGCTTGGATAGCACCAAGGACGAGCCGGGAGAAAAGGCGCTTGAGAGAATCCTTGCCGACATTAACGTTTTCAGCGAGGGAGTTCCGCAGTTTGACGATATTACGATGGTTGTTCTCACCATCAAAAAATAAATGAACGAGGAGAAAAACAATGACGCTTACCAAAGAAAAAAATGGAAACGAACTGACCGTCCGCCTGTCCGGCGAGCTCAACACGCTGACCGCACCGGAGCTCTCCGACCTTCTTAAAAGCGAGCTTGACGGTGTGCAGAACCTTTCTTTTGAAGGATATGGAATCCGAGATCGTCGTAATGGACGACAAGTTGACCCCGGAAAGCGCCGGCAAGCTCTCAGGGCAAGTGAAAGGCGCTCTGTTATCACATGGGTATCAGAAGGAAGAAGCGCTGCGTGCTGCGCTCTTTATTGAGGAGATCGGTCTGACTGTTTTAGAAAAGAACAAGCAGGCAAAGAAGCCTGTTCTGATAGAGCTATCGCTTTTCTTTAAAGACGACTCCGTTCTTATCATTGAACGTGATTCGGGAAAACTGTTTGATATCACTGACCCTGATCTTAATATAGATGGGTTGAGCAGTATGATACTCAGCGGCTTGATGGAGTCACATGAGGAAAAAACATATCTTGTGACCACCGGTTATAACCGGAATATTATTCGTTTCAGGCGTAAAGGATCCGGTATGGAAATATAAGCGGATCGAAAACAACAAGCACTTGTGTCAAGGTGCCTGAGTATCTCTTTGCTGTTTTTTTACTATTTCAATTATTTTGATTGCCAATTTCAAGAGCCACGCAAACGCTTTGATTCCGTATATGACCATATCCACAACGGAGCAAGGACACACCGCTACGCAATAAGGCTTGAAGATGAATGGTACAATGTCACCGAGCTGCTTGACCCTGTGACCGTCAGCAGGCTGAGCAGCTATGCCGACAATGCCGTGAACCGTTGGCTTGACAAAGGAACGCTTTGTTCAGCACTTACGCAGAACAGTAGGGTAACAAGCAAGGCGTGGCTTATCGACTTTATCTGCGGCAAGGGGATGAGTAGAGTCAAGGAGAATGAGTGGTATCAGGCTCTGCTGATGTCGGCAAAATAAAAATCTATTTCCCAAAATTACATAAATCTT
>CAMMYU010000180.1:0-2631 GCA_946528545.1 uncultured Ruminococcus sp. | reverse complement strand
AGTGAACTATCAGTATAGTGCTTCGCACTGGCTGAGGGGCTTTCCGGTCGCCCCTCAGACTCCCTTCGGGTGACCACTCGGCTGATAAAACATATACTCGGCAGTTTAGCATAGTGGTACGTACAGAAGTTTAGCAGTAAACTATTACTATAGTCGGTCGCCCCTCAGACTATATCAGTGAGGCAACACACACAGTCAATAAATAAAGAAGGTGAATCAAAAATGGCAGAAGAGCAGAAACAGGATTTTTCGCAGACAGGCGGTCAGATACTGACGTTTACCTCGAACGAAAAGCTGTATGCATTCAAAATAACAGACGTGACGGATATAATCGAGATACCTGAGATAACCGTTATTCCCTGTACCCCCGACTATATTCCCGGAGTTATAAACCTCAGGGGCAAGGTAGTGCCTATAATAGATCTGAGGAAAAAGCTCGGGAGCCCCGAGTTTGAGTATGACTCTAAAAGCTGTATAATTTTAGTCGAGAAGGGTGTTTATCAGGCAGGAATACTCTGCGACAGGGTGAATGATGTTGAAATGGTCATACCTGCTCAGATAGCCGCAAACCCCGTCAAGGACAGCACAGAACGATATTTTATCACCACATCAGATGAGAAAAGAATTTCTCTGCTCAACACTAGAAAGCTCATCAAGGGCTGAACGGAGGGAAGCCGATGTTAGAGATCTCTCAGCAGGATTTTGAAAAGCTGACAGGCTTTATAAAGAAAAATTACGGGCTGGATCTTACCGAGAAAAAAGTGCTTATAGAGAGCCGTCTCAGCAACTACATCATGGACAGCGGCTATAACAGCTTTGAGGAATATCTGCCCACACTCTATAATAATTATATGGGTGATGAAATCGCCAACCTCATCAACAGGCTGACGACTAACTACACCTACTTTATGCGTGAGGTCATGCACTTTGAGCACTTTGCAAATGTGTTCCTGCCTTATGCGGAGAAGAATATAAAAAATCACGATATCTGTATCTGGAGCGCAGGCTGTTCTTTCGGAAATGAGCCTTACAATCTGCAAATGTGCATGGATGAGTACTTCGGGTCGAAAAAGTACGGCTGGAATCTGAAAATACTTGCTACGGATATTTCGTATAATGCCCTCAGAGCCGCTAAAAACGGTATCTACACCGAAAGCTCAATGGAAAAGATACCCCAGCGGTGGCGTGGTATGTACTTCAAATCTGTGGGGAACGGGCTTTATCAGGTCAGTGACTCGATCAGGAAGAATGTGGAGTTCCGCTACCATAACCTTATGGACCCGATCAAGTTCAAAAAGACCTTCGATCTGATAGTCTGCCGAAACGTTATGATATATTTTGATGAGGCTACAAAGTCTCAGCTTTGCAAAAAGTTCTACAAGGTTACAAATCCTGACGGATACCTCTATATAGGTCATGCAGAAACTGCTCCTGAGGATATGCCATACATAAAACAGGAGCCCGCAATCTTCAGGAAGGAGGTAAGAGAATGAGTATCAGAATTCTTGTTATCTCCGATGACGCAGCCTTCAAGGCTATGGCCCTGAGAATAATTTCGGAGAACAGTGCAGGAAAATACACTGCAACAGGCTGTGCCCTCAAAGACGGCCGAAAAAGTGCAATAGCTATATCGCCTGCATATATTCTGCTTGACGCTGACTGTCCCGATGCTTCTGCCGATTACCTTATAAAGCTTGTTCCAAGGTACTCTGTGCCTGTTGTGGTCTGTACCTCAACTGCGAACATAAAATATACTATGCTTCAGTCAGGGGCTATGGATGTTTTAACCAAGCACTCTGATAACACAAAGCGTTTTGCTGAAAGCCTTATGTCGAGCATTTCCAGAAATGCATCTGAGAAAAAGGCCCTTGTGGCAAGGCCTAAGGTGAACTTTGATGCGTTCATTGCTATAGGCGGCTCAACAGGAAGCACAGAGGCGCTGAGAGAGATCATCAGGGGGCTCAGGGGAGAGATTCCGCCGATGGCGGCTGTTCTGCATATGCCTGATAAGTACACGGCTATCTATGCCGAACAGCTCAACTCTATCACCGATTACGAGGTGGTTGAAGCGTCAAGCGGCTTATATATGAAGCCCAACCGCATTGTTATTGCGGCAGGTGGAAAGCACCTCAGACTTTTCCGTGACAAGAAGGGTTACTTTGTGACCTCCGAGGCAGGAGTGCGTGTATCAGGCCACTGCCCGTCCGTTGACGTATTTTTCGACAGCGTGGCATACACGGCAAAGGCAAATGCTATTGGTGTTATACTTACGGGAATGGGTCAGGACGGAGCAAAGGGAATGCTCACTATGAAGAAAATGGGCGCATTCAACATCGGCCAAGATGAAGCGAGCTCGGTAGTATACGGAATGCCGAGGGCAGCTTTCGAGAACGGTGCAGTAAAGAAGCAATGCTCACTTGACAAGATAGCAGGAGAGCTTATGAATCTTTTCAGGAAGATAAGCAAAGGCTTATAAGCAGGCAGGGAAAACCCTGCACCGCCTTCGCGATGTACATTTGCTTGAAACTTTCCATTCCTTGACCGCAAAGCAAAATAGTGCAAGCTAATGAATAGAGAATGCCAAGGGTTTAAGAAAAGAGTTCGCCAAGCCGGACGATAGCGGCTTGCGGG
>CAMMYU010000179.1:0-92428 GCA_946528545.1 uncultured Ruminococcus sp. | reverse complement strand
CTGAAGCTCGTTCAGGGCGGTATCGTTGAGGCTACCTTCGCAGGCAAGGGTCCTGACCTTGCACTGTTCATGGGCGGTGACTTCCCGATTCAGCTTGCCGCAAGAGGAGTGCTTACAGACCTTAAGACCTTCGATGACTACGAAGAGGTAACTACAAGGTTTGCTAAGGACGCAACAGTTCTTTATGAGTATAATGACGGCGTTTACGGTCTGCCTGTCAGCCAGACATTCCCGATGCTGTTCTATCGTTCAGACGTGCTTGAAGAGTATGACATCGACCCTGCAACAGACCTGGCTACTTGGGACGGACTCCTCAACTGTCTGCCGACTCTCCAGAGAAACTACCTTGAGGTCGGACTTATCCTTCCTGCAATGGCAAGTGTCGGCGGTACAACCTATGTATCCGCTATCACAGAGCCCGGAAACACATTTGCAATGCTTCTGCTTCAGCAGGGACTTAATTACTACAATGATGAGCAGACTGCTACAACATTCGATTCTCAGGAAGCTATCGATGCTTTTGATACATGGACTAAGTTCTATACTACATACAGCTTCCAGCAGACATACGATGCATTCTCACGTTTCAGAATGGGAGATATGCCTGTAGTTATCCAGAACTACACCTTCTTCAACCAGCTTTCAGTCGCAGCACCTGAGATCAAGGGCTGCTGGGGCTTCCAGCCCGTTCCCGGAACAAAGCAGGCTGACGGAACTATAAACCATGCGGCTAACTCCAACGGCTCGGGCGCTATCATCTTTACAAAGGCTCCCGACCAGCAGGGCGCTTGGGACTTTATCAAGTGGTTCACATCTACAGAAACACAGGTCAAGTACGGAAATAACATCGAGTCTATCCTCGGAACTATGGGACGTTTCGATACAGCAAACGTTGAGGCTCTCTCACAGCTCTCATGGACAACATCTGAGGTACAGAGCCTCTACGATCAGCTCGAGTCACAGGTAGAAATACCTATCATTCCTGCTTCCTACGGTGTAACAAGAAATATCATGAACGCATTCAGAACTGTTGTAAACAAGTACGAGAATGCAAGAGACACTCTGTTCTGGTACAATAAGGACATCAACGACGAGATCACTCGTAAGCTTGAAGACCTTGACCTGTACAAGAAAGACTAAAGAAAGGGGAGTAGTGATTTATGGCCAATAATGATCAGCCGATGATTAGGCAGGGTAAATGGAAATATACCTGGCACATGATGAAGACCAATAAGGCTTGCTACGTAATGCTTCTTCCCTTTATGCTCTTCTTCCTGATATTCACGGTAGCGCCCGTTGTAATGTCGCTCCCGATCGGATTTACAAATTTCAATATGATCGAAACCCCGAAATTTGTAGGTCTTTCAAATTTCTATACTCTGTTCTTAAACGATGACGTTTTCCTGATCGCTGTAAGAAATACTCTTATCTTTGCGATTTTTACAGGCCCGTTCTCTTATGTGCTCAGCTTCCTTATTGCGTGGCTGATAAACGAGATGAGCAACTTCTGGAAAACATTCTTCACATTCGTTTACTATGCACCGTCTATGACGACCTCCGTATACGTTACCTGGCAGCTTATCCTGTCGGGTGACTCCTACGGTTACCTCAATGCGATCCTTATGGATCTCGGAATACTGAACTCACCTGCTCAGTGGCTGACTGATACGAACTACATTCTTACGGTAGTTATCATCGTTCAGCTCTGGATGTCGATGGGTGCAGGCTTCCTTGCTATCAGAGCAGGCTTCCAGAATATCGACAAGTCGATGTACGAGGCAGGCGCTATCGAGGGTATCAAGAACAGATGGCAGGAGCTCTTTATGATTACCATTCCTTCAATGGGTCCTCAGCTTCTGTTCGCAGCTGTTATCCAGATTTCCTCGTCATTCACAGTAGGTATGGTAGGTCAGAACCTTGTAGGTCTTCCTTCCACAGACTACGCAGCCCACACGATCATGAACCACGCTACAGACTACGGCTCCATCAGATATGAGATGGGTTATGCGTCTGCAATATGCTTCGTTCTGTTCGCCGCGATGCTCTTGGCAAACAAGGCCATCAACTGGCTGCTGGGCAAATATCTTGATTAGAAGGGGGGAGACATAAATGGCAAGAAAAAGAAGAAAAAAGCAGCAGTCGATCGAAAAGCTGAAGGTCAGCGAAAAGAAGAAGAGAGTCAACGGCTCGCTGGGCGGAGATATTGCGATATTCGTCTTCCTCTGTCTGCTTGGATTGTTCATGGTATTCCCTCTGTATTACTCGGTTATACAGTCGATGAAGCCTGTTGAGGAGCTGTTTGTGTTCCCGCCAAAGCTCTACGTCCTGAACCCGACAACCAATAACTTCTCGGATATGTTCAAGGTCGCTGCAAGCTCATGGCAGGTGCCTCTCTCCAGATACATCTTTAACAGCGTATTCATTACAATCGTTATCTGCGCTGCAAACCTTTTCGTTTGCTGCTGTGCCGCATTTGTTCTTTCAAAGTGCAAATTCCCCGGCAGTAAGATAATCAACCAGATCATAGTAATCGCCCTGCTGTTCTCCTCGAACGCAACATGGATCATGTCCTTCCTTATTATGTCGAAGCTCCACATGATCGATACTTACTGGGCACTTATCCTCCCGAGCGTTTCGACTGCAATGGGTCTGTACCTCATGCGTCAGAGCATGACTACAATCCACGATTCAATGGTCGAGGCCGCAAAGGTTGACGGAGCAGGACTGTTCAGAATATGCTGGCAGATCGTTGTTCCGAACTCCAAGCCTGCGCTGATGACACTTATCATCTTCGCTTTCCAGGGCGCTTGGAACATTCAGGGCGGAGCTCTTATCTACTCTGAGGAGCTCAAAACACTACCTACAGTAGTACAGCAGATCACGCTTGCAGGTCTTGCCCGTCAGGGTGTAACCTTCGCAGCGGCTGTGGTACTTCTGATACCACCACTCGTTGTATTCCTTATTGCTCAGGGTAATGTCATGGAGACAATGGCTAACTCAGGTATGAAGGATTAATGACTAACTTAAATTGAAAAGGAAACAGGTGATAAGTAGTGTTGAGTTATAAAAATTCTATCAAAAGAATAGTAACATCGGCTCTGGCAGCCGCTATGGCTCTCACCATGACGACCGCCGCCTTCGCTGATGAACCGTACACCGCTTACAACTACGACTATTGGGAGGCAGCGATACCTTCGCAAAGTGCCTATCGTGTAGACGTTGCTGTAACAGGTGCGGATATGGGTCTTGACAGACTGTCCGATCCTTCAGATAAGCTCTTCATAAGTGAGGAGGCTCCTGCAACTCTGAAAGATGCAAAGGATCTGTTCTATGACCACGATAATGATACCTTCTGGGTGTGCGACACAGGAAACGACAGGATCCTGAGGCTCTCCAAGGACCTTAAAATTACAGGCTGCTTTGAGGGAGTTATCGGTGATTCGGAGATAGCTGTCAGAGATGACGGCGTTTCCGCCTTCGACGGACCTTCGGGTATCTACGTTAAAGAAAGTATTTTCGACGGTACTCTGTTCGTTTATATCGCAGATGCCGACAATTCAAGAGCTGTTAAGTGTACGGTAAAATCCGACACCGAGCTTGAGCTCGTTCAGGAGTACTTAAAGCCGGAAACAAAGCTTTATGACTCCAAGGTATTCAATCCGTCAAAGATACTTGCAGATGCGGCAGAGAATGTTTACTGCGTTTGTAAGTCGATAACCTCGGGTGCGGTTCAGTTCAATGCCGCAGGCGAGTTCCAGGGCTTCTACGGTGCAAACCGAGTTGAGGTAACGGCAGCCGTTATCGCTCAGCAGCTCTGGAGAAAGATCGCATCGAATGAGCAGATCCAGGGAATGAAGAGAAATGTTCCTGTTGAGTATGCAAACTTCGACATCGACGATGACGGCTTCGTTTATACGGTTACTGAGGCGGCTAACGCTCAGACAGACGCCGTTAAGAAGCTTAATCCTGCAGGATATAATATCTGGGATAACTCGGTCGGCGATGAGTATAAGTTCGGTGATCTTACAACCGAGTACGATTCCACATCAAATAAGAGCTACAAGTGCAGACTTACTGATATAGTTGTTTCGGACAACGGCACAATAAACATTCTCGACTTCGAGAACGGCCGTGTGTTCCAGTATGACAAGCTCTGTAACCTGCTTTGTATCTTCGGAACGAAGAACTCAACCTCCGACCAGGAGGGAAGCTTCACCAGCCCGAACGCTATCGAGGCTGTAGGAAATGAGATCTTCATTCTTGACGGCTCAAAGAACGACATCACGATTTATACAGAGACCACCTTTGGTCACTACGTTCATTCGGCAGTCGCTCTTTACGATGAGGGCCGCTACGTTGACGCTAAGCCCGAGTGGGAAGAGGTAGTCAAGAGAGACGGCGGATATGCACTCGCATATACAGGTCTCGGCAAGGCTGCTCTTACTGAGGGTGAGTACAGCAAGGCTCTTGATTATTTCAAGACCTCGTATGACCAGGACGATTATGACAAGGCTTTCAAGTATGCAAGAGAGGAATTCCTCAGAAAGCACTTCACCGTTATAATGATAATTATTATCGGTCTGATAGTTGTTCTGATCGCATTTAACATTCTGAGACGCCACGGCGTTCGGAAATTCCTGAGAACTATTATAAAGGGGGGAGACTAGTATGTATGAATTTTCGCCGATTGGCTGGCTCAAGCATTGTGTCTTCCACCCTGTAGAGGGCTTCGAGGATCTCCGCTGGAAAAAGCAGGGCTCTTTGAAGATAGCATTCACAATAGTCTTCCTGCTGTTCGTCGCTATGGTAGTTGACAGACAGCTGACAGGCTTCCAGTTCAATGACAACTATGTAAAGGTGTTTAATATAGTACCTCTGCTCGTTCAGTCGGTAGTATACTTCTTTACATGGGTTATAGGAAACTGGGCAATTTGTACGCTCCTTGACGGTGAGGGTACTCTCAAGAGAATCCTTATCTACTCTGCGTATTCGCTCGTTCCCTACATAGTTTGCACATTTATCGCAGTTATCTTCTCGAACGTTCTCGTTCAGGAAGAGTCCATCTGGATCACTGCAATTTCTTACCTTGGTCTGGGCTGGTCCGTGATCCTGATGATTCAGGCTATGAGAGCTGCTCACCAGTATTCATTCGGAAAGACCCTTGCTTCGATAGTGGGTACGCTGATCGCAATGCTGCTTATTCTGTTCCTTGCGATCCTGCTCCTCTCGCTCTTCCAGCAGGTCTATGTATTCGGCTACTCGATCTATACCGAGATCGCGTACAGAATCAGAGGCTAGGAGAAAGGGTGGTGTAAAGAATGCAGAAAAATTACAAGAAAGCAATGGTATTTGCCCTTTGTCTGACAATGCTCATGCCGCTCGGCTCTATGGCTGTTTCGTCAACATCTGATGATGTTTCAAGCTCAGCTGCCGATACCGCTGCTGAGAGCACTGATTCTGCCGCAGAGACAGAAGACTCCGCCGCAGCCGATGATTCAGCAGCCGCTGATGAATCCGCAGCTGATTCCGCAGAGGCTTCCGAGACCGATGACTCCGCCGCTGAGGAGACCGATTCCGCAGCTGACGGTGAAGAGGCTGAAGAAGCTGAGGATAAAGCTGAGGAAGAAGAGGAAGAGGCTCAGCCTATTACCGATGATGAGGCTCTCGCAATGGCCGAGAAGGCTCTCTCAAATGACAAGCTTGAGGTCTATCTCGATGAGAAGAACGAAAGACTTGCCGTTAAGGTAAAGGATTCGGGTTCGGTATGGTGGTCATCACCTATCAATGTTGAGACCGATACAACTATCCTTGATGCCGATAAGGGTAGAGATATGGCTTCCGCACAGCGTAAGCAGGTAGCTTCGACCTCGGGCTTCAAGACAGGAGACATCGGTGAGACAAACCGTGGTGAGTCCTCGGTTACATACACTAACAAGTGTACTGTTAAGTGGGACGTTAAGGGCGATAAGATTGTTGAGACTGTCAAGTACAGAATCAAGAATTCAAAGAATAAGTACGATATCCTCTATAAGATCAACTACGAGCTTGGTGATGATTATCTCTATGCTTACGTTGACAAGGACGAAATCGAAGAGGTAAACAAGTCCTCACTTGACGGACATATCCTTACCAAGCTTCAGATCATGCCGTACTTTGCAGCAGCAGAGTCTACCGCTGAGGGCTATATGATAGTTCCTGACGGTACAGGCGCTGTAATCAACTACAATAACGGAAAAGGCAATTATCAGGATTATTCCCAGCAGGTTTACGGAAGAGACTATACAGCAGTTCCGCTGACAGCTCCCCGTGTAACTCAGCAGGCATATCTCCCTGTAATGGCTACAGTTTCCGGAAATAAGGGAGTCGTTATGGTGGCTTCCGACGGTGACGCTAACGTGTACGCTCACGCTCAGGTCTGCGGACAGCAGAAGCAGGCATATAACAACTGCTACTTCGAGTTCGAGGTCAAGAGCACAGATACCTTCTTCATGAGTGGTGACAGCTCCACAAGACTGACCGTATTTGAGAAGGGCGACATCAAGACCGACAGGTTCGGCGTTCGCTACTATCCGATCGACAGCTCAAGCGGCGATATTAACTACGCTGATTGTGCTGAGGTCTACAGAAACTACCTCATCAATGAAAAGGGTCTGGAGAAGAAGGCTACAGCCAATAACAATGACCTGTATATCGACTTCTACGGCGGCGTAATGAAGGATACTTCAATTCTTGGTATCCCGTTCAACCTCAAAACCGAGATCACGGGCTTCAATCAGGCTAAGGAGATCCTTAACGGCTTTAAGGACGACGGAGTTTCTTCCATGACAGTCAACTACAATGACTGGACAAATGATTCGATCAAGCAGAAAATATCTACCGACGCAGATGCTTCGGGCACACTCGGCGGAAGCGGCGACTTCAAGGACCTCCTCGGACTTGATGAGCAGATCGAGATCATTCCTTCAATGAATAACTTCACGATGGCTTCAAGCTCATGGGGCTATATGACCCTCACAAGCACAGCTATCAGAGTTTCAAACGCTTACTCAAGACAGACGTCTTACAGCCCTGCATTCGGCGTTGCAGAAAAGGGAGTTGCTCCTGCACTGCTTACCCCGAACAAATACTCTACAGTGTTCCAGGAAATGCTCGACAGCTACGCTGATGAGAAGATCGACGCTGTAGGCTTCGGCTACTATTCGTCAAGGCTTGTTTCTGACTTCTCGAACAGCGATTCGTCTTCGAGATCAAAGACAATGAAGACATTGACAGACGGCTATGAGAAGGCAAAGGGTCAGGAAAAGACAGTCTTTGCGTCAGGCGCAAATGCTTATATCCTGCCTTATGTAAACAAGGTTTCAAATATCCCTGTTTACTCGAGCAGCTTTAATGTAACTGATTATGACATACCATTCTATCAGATGGTAATTCACGGCTACCTTGATTATGCATCGACCCCTGTAAACAAGAGCTCTAACACCGATGAGGTATTCTACCTCTCACTGGCATCGGGCTCGCAGATACATTACGATCTGACCTACGTTGATGCAGACACTCTCCAGGATACAGATTATGACAACCTGTATTACACTCATTATGAGGGCTGGACAGATATGGCAGCTAAGCAGTATAAGGCTGCACAGGAGATCCTCGCAGGAGTTTCTGATTACACGATCAAGAGCTACGAAAGAAACGAGGACGGAACCGTATTCACAACAACCTACACCAAGGACGGCGCTTCTGATGTGGTTATCAAGGTGGATACAAAGCTCAGTCAGGCTGAGGTAGACGGAAAGATTATTCCGCTTGTAGATTGTGTTGAAGGAGGTATTACAGAATGAGTGAAGACATCATGAACACTCCGTTAGATGCGGAGGACGTTAATACCGAACTCAACGCAGCCGAAGAGGCGGTTGAAGAGAAGACCGAGGAGGCAGTCACAGAAGAGGCTGCTCCCGAGGTTGAGGCTGCAGAAGAGACTGTTGAAGAGGCGGTCGAGTCTGCTCAGGCAGCTCCTGCTAAGCCCGAAAAGAAGCACAGACTTTCCTATGAGAAAAGAAAAGGTCTTTACGGCTACGGCTTCATTGCTATCTGGGCACTTGGAACGATCTACTTCTTCATTCTTCCTTTCATTGAGTCTCTGATTTACTCGTTCAATAAGACCGAGGTTAATCAGGGCGGTATGAAAATGGAATGGATCGGTCTGAAAAACTACAGAAACGCATTCAGAAAAGACCAGGATTACTCAAAGGCGCTTGTTGAGATGCTCCAGAACACAGCTCTCAGAACTCCTCTGATACTTATCTTTGCGATATTCATCGCAGTAATCCTGAACCAGAAATTCAAAGGAAGAACCTTTGCAAGAGCAGTATTCTTCCTCCCCGTTATCATCGCTACAGGACCTGTTATCGACATCATCAACGGTAACATGGACCAGGGCGGCTTCTCGGGCGGTGCAGAGCAGTTCAGCACAATGTTTGAAGCAAACCTTGTTGACCAGCTTCTGAACTTCCTTGGAGTGTATAACATAAGTGACACACTGACAGAAACACTCAATACGCTGATTACCGACATCTTTGACCTTGTATGGAACTCAGGTATCCAGATCCTGCTGATCCTATCGGCTCTGCAAGGAATACCTCTCTCCGCTAAGGAGGCCGCACAGATCGAGGGTGCAACAGCTTGGGAGTTCTTCTGGAAGGTCACAATTCCTTACATCAGCCCGATGATCCTCGCAAGCGTAGTTTACACAATTGTAGACTCCTTCGTTGATCCTCAGAACAGCGTAATGTCGATCGTACTTAATAAGGCAAGCAACTGGGAGCACGGTTACTCAGCGGCAATGGCGTGGGCATACTTCGCAATCGTTGCAGTATTCCTTGCAATAGTAGTAGCCTTCATTAATAAGTTCGTATACTATGAAGTAGAGTAAGGGGGGATTTAAGTGGCAACTAAAAAAGAAGAAAAACAGTTTGAAAAAGAACGCAAGGCTGCCCAGAAAGCCCGTTACAAGCACATGAAAGAGGTCGGGCTTGAAAAATTCCTTACTCCCGAACAGATAGCCTATAACAGGCGTAGGAAGTGGATCGGTGCTGTATGGCCCTTCTTCAGATTCCTTATCCTTTTCGGACTCTGCTTTGTAATTCTTTATCCTCTCATCTTCATGCTCTCTACAGCGTTCAGACCGAACGAGCAGATGAACGACCCTTCGGTTGTTTGGCTGCCTAAGAGCTTCACGATGCAGAACATCAACGATGTCTGGGAAGTTATGAACTTCGACAAGACGGTTGTTAATACAGTTATCCTGAACCTTGTGGCTTCTGTCCTTCAGGTCATTACCTGCTCGATAACAGGCTACGGCTTCGCAAGATTCAAGTTCAAGGGTAAGGCAATACTTTTTGCAATCGTTGTTCTCCAGATTATCGTTCCTCCGCAGATCACAACTATTCCTCTGTACCTGCAGTACGCTTACTTCAAGCCGCAGTGGCTTGCTAAGCTTCTCACAGGCGGAGAGACCTCGCTTATCAACTCAGGCTGGACAATGTATCTGCCTGCGCTGTTTGCAAACGGTCTGCGTGCAGGTCTGTTCATCTTCATCTTCCGTCAGTTCTTCAGAGGATTGCCTAAGGAACTTGAAGATGCGGCATACCTTGACGGATGCAGTCCTCTTTACACCTTCGTAAAGATTATGTGTCCGAATGCTAAGTCATCATTCCTTACAGTATTCCTGTTCTCGATAGTATGGTACTGGAACGACTATTATGTTTCCTCGTCATTCTTCACCAAGAACGATACTGTAGCGCTGATGCTGAAAAACCTGAATACAAACCTTTCTCAGACGCTGTTCGACGGTCAGCAAGTATCTGTCCGACAGATCATCGTTTGGCTTGAAGCAGGTTGTTTGCTTTCGATTACACCGATACTTGTCATGTATGTATTCTTACAACGGTACTTCATCGAAGGTGTCGAAAGATCAGGTCTTGCGAACTAAGTCAGGCAAAGCCCTGTACTATAGCAGAAGCCCCCGAATTTATTCGGGGGCTTTTTTGTCAGCTTATTATCGGCAATATGCCTGAGCAGATATGAAAAAGCCCGAAAGTTTACGCTTTCGGGCTTTGATTATTTGTAAGGCTATTAACCTTCCTTATCCATTCCTTCGATAGTGAATGTACACTCAAGGCTCTTTGCGAACATCAGAGCATCCTTGTCAATTCCGGGATCCTTTGCAGTATCGCCGTAATCGTTGTAGATCTCAATTCTGTACTTGTTGTTATCGTCCTCGATGTTACCGTACTTGATCTTGGAAGCATCAAACGGGAACTCCTCGCCGTCGATCTTGATAGAGGTAAGCTCTACCTTGAGCTCCTGACCTGTGTACTTACCCTTTGAGCTTACGCTTGTAGCAAGGTTTGTATCATCTTCCTTGAGCTTGTTCTTCTTGGTTTCCTGATTGTCCCAAGTAAGTGTACCGTCGCAGATACCTGTAATATCTATGCAGAATACAACTGCGCCCTGTGCAGGAAGCACATAATCACCGTCAAGAACGATCTGTGGGTTAGGATTGCCCATTACAGCATCTTTAGCGCCGATAGAATCAGCAGTAATTGCTACAGTGTACTCACCGTCGCCTGTTACGTCAGCGTCAACACCGAAAGCACCGTCGCCTCTGTCAGCCTCGTCATAGCCCTGTCCGCCGAAGTTTGACCACATCCAGTTGTAGTCAGCGAACATCAGGAATGCATCATGACCTTTGAACTCAGTTACAGGAGTGTAGTTCGGGTCAGGAATCTGGCACTCAAGTCCTGTTACCTCATCAATGTAAGGCTCATCGCTTGAAGGTGCAGCAGCAGCCTCAGAAGCGTCTCCACTCTCAGCCTCACTTGCAGCAGGAGTTTCCTCAGCAGCAGTAGTGGTGGTTGTTGTCTCAGCCTTCTTGGAAGAAGTATCGCTCTTGGAAGAGGAATCAGAATCTCCGCAGGCAGTGAACATTGCAGTTGTCATAGCCATTGCACAAAGTGCAGCAGCAATCTTTTTGATTGTCATTGTAATAACCTCCTAAATTTTTCCCAATTGAAGATATAAAATCTCTATTTAATATAATACATAATTTTTACCCCTTTTTCAAGATACTATTTTAACAAATTTCAAATAACGTTATCGTTTACATTGTACAAAACTAGATTAACAAATATGAACATTTTAACCAAAAGAAAGCCTTTATATGCATAATTTCACTTACCACGAGCATACTAAAGAAAAACTGATACGGAGTGAACCTTATGGAAATGAACATGACAAGAAGTCAGTACAGTGAGCTGTATAAATCGGCGGCTGAGGGTTCAAAATGGTGGATAAATGTCCCGAAGGCATTTGTCTCAGGCGGGCTTATCTGCATACTGGGACAGGGGATATTCGATGCGTTCTCAGCCTTCGGGCTTACTGAGGATAACAGTGCGACAGTTGCCTCGGTGATACTTGTGTTTCTGTCCGCACTGCTTACAGGTCTCGGCATTTACCCGAAGCTTGCCAAGCACGCAGGAGCAGGCACGCTTGTCCCGATAACGGGCTTTGCAAACTCAGTCTGCGCACCTGCCCTTGAATTCAAGGCAGAGGGCTTTATAACAGGCGTGGGAGCAAAGATATTCATTATCAGCGGCCCTGTAATTCTCTACGGAACGCTTGCAAGTGTTATCTATGGGCTTATTTACTATGTGGGAACGCTTCTCACCTAGAGGAGCAGATACCCGAGCGCCAGAAGAAGCTTAACGTCTGCGCCCTGCTTGTACAGTATGTAGATAAGGAGCGCTATCAGTGCCTTTTCTTCATCAATGCCGAGCGAGCCTATACCCTGTCCGCCCTTGCCGAAGCCTGACAAAAGCTGTGAGATCGGGTCAGGGCTTCGGGAAGGCTGTCCGCCGACATAATCCTGAGAGCGCCTGTGCATTTCACGGACACGGCGGATAGCCTCCTCCTGCATAGCAGAAAAGTCCTCAGAGGATGCCAAGCAGATCACCTCCGAGGATACCGCTTTCTTTTATGGCAGGGTAGAGTGAAACAAGCCTGAAAAGCTTGACTATACGGTCAAGCTTTTGTTTGTTTTCGTCTTTCAGGAGAGGCCTCAGTGCCATAAGCAGGTCAATGTTCTTGTCGGGTTTTGATGCCTGCGACATAATACCCTGAATTTTCATCAGGAGCATCGGGTCAATGGGCGGTACCGAGGAGCTTTGAGCATCGCTTGCAGGAGAGGCGCTTCCTGCTTCTCCGCCCGAGAGCATATCAGCAAGTTCTCTGACCTGCTTCATGCTTTCCTCATCATTGAGGACACTTTGCAGTTTATCCATAAGCTCATTCATTCTGACCTGCTCCTTTCATTAGAAAACTTACTTTCCGCCCTTTGAAAGCTTCTCCATGATAGCCCTTGCCTGCGGAGAGCTCAGCACCTTTGCAGTCAGCTCAGGGTTTGAGAGCGCTTTCTGAAGCTTCTGCGCATCGCTTTTTGAAAGTGAGGACATCGCCCTCTGATAATTGCCGCTTTGGAATTCACGTCTGAGGGTCTCGCTGTCCGAGCCAAGCTTTCCTGCGGTCATATTGAAAAGCTTATCTGCCTGTTCACGGCTTATAGAGCCCGATCTGTTTTTGCTCATAAAAAATTCTCCTTTTTTCAATAGTATCTCTAAATATTTATGCTATTATATATATTAATATGCTGGGAAATGTATCACGCTGACCGAAAGGGGGAGCTGAAATGAGGATAATCGTTTTTTCCGATACACACGGAAATCTTTCGGCTGTGAAAAAAATATTCAGGCGCAACGGAAATGCTGACCTTTTCATTTTCCTTGGTGACGGCGAGCGTGAGGTCGATCAGGTTAAGCATCACTACCTTGACCAGAAGGTGCTGACTGTAAGCGGCAACTGTGATTTTGGCTCATTTACGAAGTCCAGTGATATTTATATGACCCCCGCAGGGCTGAAGATATTCTTCACTCACGGACACCGCTGGGCAGTGAAGTACACTACAGATAAGCTTCTTGAGCAGGCAAAGAGTATTAATGCACAGATAGTTCTTTTCGGGCACACGCACTGCAGGTATTATGAGTATGTTGACGGCATTCACATTCTTAATCCCGGCAGTGCAGGCAACCCAAGGGATTTTATGCCTGCGTCATATGCTTATATCGACATTACCGATCAGGGCATTTTCTGCGCCCATGTTGACCTTTAGTATAGTATATGCTGAACAGTCAGGTTTGATAATAGAAAAAAACTCCGACAGTTTTTTCCTGTCGGAGTTATGCTTTTTTAGGTTTCTTAGCTGACTGATAGCTGTTTTCGTTCTTTTCCTGCTTTTTCTGATCCGAGTGTCTTAAAAACTTTCTGTAGAACCACGCTGTAAAGCGTCTCGGCAGAATGAACAGAGCAAGCTGTGTCATGCAGGGGATAAGAAAATCACGGAAGCTTGTATCTCCTGCCCGAAAGATTATCCAGCGCACACGGATAAACGCTTTTGTATGTTTCCAACTTTTGCGTATATCGACCGTATTTTCATTTATGCGGTAGCGCACCAGCACCTCAGGGATATTCTGTCCGATAGCGCCGTTTCGGAGCATTCTTGCCGAAAACTCATAATCCTCGCAAAGCTTCATATCGCTGTAGCCGCCGATACTTACTGCCTTTTCCTTTCGGATAGCTAATGTCTGCCTGTTGAAGGGGTTTCTTCTTCTGGCATAAGTCACTATCTCGTCCTGTAGGATAGGCACTTTCTTGACAGAGACAGTCTCGTCTGTGTCATTGTTGAATTCCTCTACAAAAGTACCGACTATATCAAGCTCGGGCTGTATTGCGAAAAGAGCCATCTGCTTCAGGCATCTGTTAGGCATAGAAATATCATCGGAATCCATCTTTACGATGTAGTCGCATTTACAGGCTTCAATTCCGATATTATACGCCTTTCCGACACCTACATTCTCATCTATCTGAATTATTCGGAAAATAGTCTTGAACTCATTCTGAAATGACTTTGCAATTATATTAAGCTCATTTGTAAGCTTTCCGTCACACACCAGTACAAAATCCGAGGGCGGATAGCTCTGCATGAGCATGGATTCTAAACTCTCATTGAGATTTTCGGGCAGCTCCTGATCGTAGACCGACATCAGTACGCTGTATTCAGGCAGTTCATACCTGCCTATTTTTAGTCCCAAGCTCACACCCCCGATACAAAAAACTCAATATATGCTATACTTACATTTATTGTACCACATTATGTCGGTATTGTCAATCAGAAAATACTGTCCGAGCAAGGTATAACGCAAAAAAGCTGCCGTAAGGCAGCTTTTCCTATTTCATTTCGTTGATTATCTCATTTGCCTTTTTGTAGATAAGCTCGGGGTCTTCGTTTATGAAGAACTCGCCGTTCTCGTAGAGAATTTTTCCTGCGCACATTGTGAGCTTTACATTCTCCTTAGAGCCGCTGTAGACAATGTTTTTCGGTATATTGTTGAGAGGCTGCATATTCGGTCTGTGCAGGTCAAGGACAATCAGGTCAGCCTGCTTGCCCTCAGCTATGCTGTCACAGTCAGTGAGCCCCATCGCAAGAGCTCCGCCCCTTGTAGCAGCGTCAAGAACGAGATCTGCGGGGCAGGCAGATGCGTCATTAAGCTGTATTTTCTGCAAGCCCGTCATCAGGAACATCTCTCTGAACATATCAAGGCAGTTATTGCTTGCAGGACCGTCAGTTCCGAGAGCCAGGCCTACACCTGCATTGTGGAGCTTCATTATCGGAGCGATACCGCTTGCAAGCTTCATATTTGAGCCGGGGCAGTGTACAGCCCACACACCTTTATCTCTGAAAATCTCAATGTCATGGTCGCTAAGATGTACATTATGGTAGGTAGTTCCGCCGAAGTCGAAAAGCCCTAAGCTGTCAAAAAGTTCTGTCGGGGTCTTGCCATACTTTTCAACGCACTCTCTGACCTCTTTTGCGGTCTCGGAATTGTGAGTTGAAACGTGGGTCTTGTGCTTATGAGCGAGCTTTGAGATAGCCTCCATAAGACCAAGCTCTGCAGTGTACTCAGCGTGGAATCCGAGGTGATAGCTTATAAGCGGAGAGATACTGTTGAGCCTGTCATAGCGTTCCTCAAGCTCGACTATCCTTTCCGCAGCTCCGCTTACTGCATCGCACATTACGGTTCTGAAGCCGCACTCTACATTTGCTTTCACATAGTCATCAAGCTTAAAGTACATATCGTATGAGGCTGTGCAGCCTGTTGTCAGGTATTCCATGATTGCAAGCTTTGTCAGCCAGTAAATTCTTTCGCCTGTGAGTTTAGCTTCCATCGGGAACACACGGTCAAAAAGCCACTCCTGCAAAGGAAGGTCATCTGCGTAGGAGCGCAGGAAGGTCATCGCCGAGTGAGTATGTGCATTCTTGAAGGAAGGCATAAGAAGGTTGCCGTTCAGGTCATATTCACGCTCGAATTCAGTCTCTCCAAGCTTCTCCTCGGTCGGAATACCCACAAAGCATATCTTGTCCTTGTCAGTCCAGACCTCAAGCTCTTCAACCTTATCTGCCGCAGTCAGGACTCTGCCGTTAAAAAATCTTATCATAATGTTTCTCCAGTCTATTTATTAATTATCTCAGCAATGCGCTGAATACTATCTGTAACAAGTGCTCTGAACACAGGTGCGACCTTATCGGCACACTCCTGAACCTCAGCATGAGTGAGGGGAGTGGGGCTTATTCCTGCCGCAAGATTTGATATGCAGGAAACACCGCAGACTCTCATGCCTGCGTGGTTTGCAGCGATAGCTTCAACAGCAGTGCTCATACCTACGGCGTCAGCGCCGAGGACGGCAGCCATTCTGATCTCGGCGGGGCTCTCATAGGAAGGTCCTGTAAGCTGTATATATACTCCCTTTTGTAGCTTTGCGCCTATCTTTTCAGCACTCTTTTCAATTGCTTCGGAGAGCTCCGTATCGTAGATGTGGCTCATATCGGGGAAGCGCACTCCCAGCTCGTCGATGTTCTCACCGATAAGAGGATTCGGAACAAAGTTTGAGATATGATCGGTTATGAGCATAAGGTCTCCTGCTGAGAAGGCCTTATTAATACCGCCCGAAGCATTCGTCAGAAACAGCGCCTTTGCACCCATAAGCTTCATAAGCCTTGTAGGGAGCACAACGTCTTTAGTGGGATAGCCCTCGTAGTAGTGAACTCTGCCGTCCATGATGACAGTTTTTACATCGCCAACATATCCGAACAGAAAGCGCCCCTTGTGACCGAGCACAGTTGAGTGCGGAAAATTCGGTATATCCTTGTAGTCAACTATAGCCTCAATCTTTACGGTGTCGGCAAAGCCGCCCAGTCCCGAGCCCAGTACTAAGGCAACATCGGGTACAAAATCCGTCTTAGCCCTGACAGCTTCAAGGCACTGCTTCAGTCTTTCTATCTCTTTCATTCTGATCCTCCTTGCAAAAATGATTATCGTAGTTTACAAATACAGACCTCGACACTCTGTCAAGGTCTGCAATTTTTTAGTCGTCATGAACAGTCTCGTTCTTAGCGATAGCCCACTTCTTAACTCTTATCTTGCTGCGGTCTCCGCCTGTCTCGATAACAACTGTATCCTCCTTGATCTGGAATATGATACCAACGATACCGCCGTTAGTAACAACCTCATCGCCAATCTCAAGGTTATCACGCATTTTAGCGTCTTCTTTTTCCTGCTTTCTCTGGGGCTTGATGATGATAAAATAGAACACCAGAAGGATAAGCACCAGCGGAAGGAATGTCATGAGCATCTGGGCAGTTGATGCCTGCTGCTCAGCAAATACTGTTAAATTCATTTTTACTACCTCATTTCAGATTTTTGGTTTACTAACACCAAACATAAGTATAACAGATTTTTCGCAATACTGCAAGTGTTTTCACAGATTTTTTATTCTTTTGCCTTAATAAACTTATCAATAGACTCTGCGGCCTTCTTTCCTGCACCCATAGCAAGTATAACGGTTGCCGCACCTGTTACAGCGTCACCGCCGGCGAAAACGCCCTCTTTGGTGGTCATTTCTCTCTCATCAACGATAAGGCAGCCCCTCTTGTTTACCTCAAGTCCGGGGGTACTGCTTCTGAGCATAGGGTTAGGAGATGTACCGAGTGCCATTATAACGGTATCGGTTTCAAGCCTGAAATCCGAGCCCTCAACAACCTTCGGGCTTCTTCTTCCGCTTTCGTCGGGCTCACCGAGCTCCATTTTAACGCAGTCCATTCCTATAACGTGTCCGTCATCGTCGCCGATAACAGCAGTCGGATTCGAGAGGGTCATAAACTCAATTCCCTCTTCAACAGCGTGGTGAACCTCTTCCTTTCTTGCAGGAAGCTCGTCCATTGAGCGCCTGTACACAATATAAACGTGCTCAGCACCAAGACGCATAGCGCTTCTTGCAGCGTCCATAGCAACATTACCGCCGCCGACTACCGCTACCACCTTGCTTTTCATTATCGGGGTTGCGTACTCTTCCTTATATGCTTTCATAAGGTTGATCCTTGTCAGATACTCATTAGCCGAGAACACACCTATAAGTGTTTCCCCGGGTATGCCCATAAATCTCGGCAGACCTGCTCCCGAGCCTATAAACACAGCTTCAAAGCCCTGCTCCATAAGCTCATCTACAGAGAGCACCTTTCCGATTACCATATCGGTCATGATATTAACACCGATCTTCTCCAAGCTCTCGACCTCGTGCTTAACTATATCCTTCGGGAGCCTGAACTCGGGTATTCCGTAGGAGAGCACTCCGCCTGCGGTATGGAAGGCCTCAAACACTGTGACCTCATAGCCAAGCTTTGCAAGATCACCTGCGGCAGTCAGTCCAGAAGGACCTGCACCAACCACTGCGACTTTATGACCGTTAGGCTCGGCCTTTGTGACGGTCTGCTCCTTATCCTTTGCGTAGTCAGCACAGAAGCGCTCCAGTCTGCCTATGCCGACAGGCTCTCCGTTCTTGCCTCTTACACAGCTGCCCTCGCACTGTCTCTCCTGCGGACATACTCTTCCGCAGACAGCAGGCAGCGAATTTGTAGACTTTATAATGCTGTAGGCCTCGTCAAACCTGCCCTCTCTTACCTTTTCGATAAACTCGGGTATGCGCACCCCTACGGGGCAGCCGTTCATACATGGGCGAGCCTTGCAGTTAAGACAGCGGTTAGCCTCTTTCATTGCCTCCTCGGGAGTGTAGCAGCCTGTTACCTCCTTGAAGTTTCTTGCCCGGACCTTGGGGTCCTGCTCCGTTACGGGAGTTTTTGTTTTGCTCATATCAGCCATTGCGGACACCTCCCGTCAGTCTGCATACATGAGCCTTTTCATGCTCTTTATATGTGGAGTTTCTTCTCATAAGCTCATCGAAATCAACCAAGTGCCCGTCAAAGTCGGGACCTTCAACACAGGCATACCTGACCTTTCCGTCTACAGTAACACGGCAGCAGCCGCACATTCCTGTTCCGTCTATCATCAGAGGATTGAGCGAAACTATCGTTTTTATTCCGTATTTCTTTGTAATATCGCAAACGAACTTCATCATAATAACAGGTCCGATAGCGATAACCAGATCATAGTTTTTGCCTGAGTTTATAAGCTCCTCAAGCTTGTTAGTTACAAAGCCCTTAGTGCCGTATGAGCCGTCATCGGTGCAGATATGCAGCTCTGTCGATGCAGCCTTCATTTCATTTTCGAGGATAACAATATCCTTGCTTCTGAAGCCTGCGATAACATCGACCTCAGCGCCCATGCCGAAGAGCTTCTTAGCCTGCGGATAAGCAATGGCACAGCCGACACCTCCGCCGACAACTGCAACACGCTTTGCATCGCCGTATTCGGTAGCAATACCGAGAGGTCCTACCACATCGAGCAGATAGCCCTCATCGGTTACACTGTCTATCTCCATAGTTGAGCCGCCCACTACCTGTATAATAATAGTTATACTTCCTTTTTCTCTGTCATAGTCTGCAATGGTGAACGGCAGACGCTCGCCCTCCTCAGACGCTCTGACGATAACAAACTGACCTGCCTCCGCTTTTTTAGCGATGTAAGGAGCGTCAATCTCCAGAAGCACTACCGCTGAGTTGAGCCTTTCCTTTCTAACTATCTTGAACATAATTTCCCTCCGAAATTCATATTACCCTTTATTATACACCATTATTATGCATTTTGCAAGTCTTATTTTATAAACTTGCATTTTTCTTAATGAAAGTACCTTACATCAAGGTCTACAAGACCGTTTATTCCGCTTATAGTGCCCACTCCTGTCTGCCAGAGGGAGTACTGCCCGTCATAGTCGGTCTGGCTTACATAGTGAGCAAGCCATACGTCTTCGCCATCGGTGTCCCAAGCGGTTTTGAGGAAGTTTCGGCTTCCGTAGAGCATACATCTGTAGCCCGCTCCCTCTACTACCTCCTTGAACACCCTGTAGAGCTCATTCAGGTCATGCAGGCTCATTCCGTAGCTTCTGAAGTTGCCAAAATCCTCCCAGTCGAAGGCTACAGGCATTGAGAGCTTTCTTCCTGCGAGGGTATCAACCAGCCATTGAGCGTGCGCTCTGACCTCCTCTGGGTCACTGTCGGCACTGTAGAAGTAAACTCCGCAGTCAAGTCCTGCCGAGAGAGCGTTATCAAGGTTTTGCAGGAAATAGTCATCAACTCCCGTATTATATCCGCCCGAGCAGTGCGCCGAGCGTATCATTACGAAATTGCAGCCCTCCGAGGCTACAGCGTTGAAGTCTATCACACCCTGCCATGCAGAAACATCTATGCCGACATCTGCACCGCCTCCCTGATACATAGCCATATAGTCCGAAAAGCTGAGCGAGCCGTTATCGGGCTGAATAAACGAGGACACCTGATCAACGACCTCGACAGTTACGGTGCGTGTATCAGTATTGCCCGAGCTGTCCGAGAGCGTCACCTGCACCTGATGAGTGCCTGCATAGCTTGTGTCAACCGACTCTGAAACGCTGAGTGTAGGGTAGGGGTCATAGTTGTCGGCATAGAGCCCCACATCGGACAAATCAGCGGTTGAGCCTACGGGTACGCTGATATAGTCTCCCGATAGGAACACGGGCGCAGTTCTGTCAGTAACAGTGTAGGTAAGCTCTGTCTCCTGCTTTTCACCGCCGAGGGTAAGGCTTACCTTCATTTTCTGCTCACCGACCTTAGCAGTATCGACAACAGTATCGGGGGCGTTTATCTCGGCATTGGTTTTGGTTATCAGCTCCCCGAGAGTGATTTTTTCAAACACCTCAAGGTCGGTTTTGTATTCAAGGGTGAGCTCCTCTTTTTTCTTCTCGGGAGCTTTTGTGGTCACAGAAGCGGTAGTTGTGGTGGTGGCAGAAGTGCTCACGGAAGTTGTTGTCTGCGAGGCAGCGGCAGTGGTCTGTTTAGTGACCTTTGCGGTTTCAATTTCATTACCACAGGCGCTGAGCATAAGCGACAGAGCCAACAGGCAGATAAGCTTGGTTTTCATTCGGTTCTCTCCTGTTTCAGATGAATTCTGCTCTATTATACCACAATATGATTTTTTTTGCAACAAAAAAGCCCCGAACAAGTCGGGGCTTAAAAATCAGAATATTACTTTATCATTGCGAGTGTATCTCTTGCGATAAGAAGCTCCTCATTTGTAGGTACTACCCATACCTCAACCTTGGAGTCGGGTGCGGAGATCTTCTTGATCTCGCCTCTGGACTTGTTAGCCTCAGGGTCAAGCTTGATGCCGAGCCAGTCAGCATCAGTAAGAGCATCACGTCTTACCTCGGGAGCATTCTCTCCGATACCGCCTGTGAAGATAACTGCGTCAACGCCGTTCATAGCAGCAGCGAAAGCGCCGATGTACTTCTTGATCTGGTATGCGAGCATCTCGCAGGTAGCCTGTGCTCTCTCGTCGCCCTCAAGAGCTGCCTTCTGGATATCTCTGTTGTCAGAGCTGATACCCGAAAGACCGAGGAAACCTGACTTCTTGTTTGTGTAAGCTGTCATCTCATCGGGGCTGAGACCGAGCTTCTTCATAACGAACAGTATAGCCGAGGGGTCAACTGCACCGCAGCGTGTTCCCATGATAAGACCGTCAAGAGGAGTAAAGCCCATTGTAGTGTCAACGCTCTTTCCGCCGTCAACAGCAGTGATGGATGAGCCGTTTCCGAGGTGGCAGGAAACTATCTTCAGATCCTTTATATCCTTGCCCATAAGCTCAGCAAGCTTTGCAGATACAAACCTGTGAGATGTACCGTGGAAGCCGTACTTTCTTACGTGCAGATCCTTGTAGCAGTCATAAGGCAGACCGAACAGATATGCCTTTCTGGGCATTGTGGAATGGAAAGCTGTATCAAATACAACAACCTGAGGTGTACCCTCGGGGAGTACCTCCTTGCAGGCTCTCAGTGCCAGTGCATGAGGGTGATTATGTACAGGTGCAAGCTCAGCAAGACCGTCGATCTGGTCAATGACCTCATCGGTTACCATGCAGGTCTCCTTGAATATCTCAGCGCCCTGCACTATTCTGTGACCTACAGCTGCGATCTCAGACATTGAGTCGATAACCTTTGTTTCACCTGTAGTAAGCACCTCAACGAGCTTTTCAAAAGCCTCGGTGTGTGTCGGGAAATTGCAGTCAGCCTCAAGCTTTCTGCCGTCGCCTGTCTTTGCGCTTATGTGACCGTCAACGCCTATTCTGTCAGCGTTGCCCTTTGCGATAACGCTCTCATCGGTCATATCAAGAAGCTGATACTTCAGCGATGACGAGCCTGCGTTTACAACAAGAATTTTCATATTGGGAATATTCTCCTCTCAGATTATTTGACCTGTCCGCTTGACTTGACGGACAAAATGTCATATACTATTAGTATAACAGTAATCGCACATAATTTCAAGACCTTTTGATCACATTTTACATTTTGCACAGAATTATCCAGCTCTTTTTGGAGGTGAGCCCATGCGTGTCGCAGGTATTATAGCTGAATATGACCCTTTTCACTTAGGTCATGCCTATCACATAAGAAAGACCCGAGAGGAAGGCGCAGATGCCGTCTGCGTTGTAATGAGTGGTGACTGCGTGCAGAGAGGCTTTCCTGCGATGTTTTCAAAGTTTGACAGAGCAGAGGCCGCTGTCCGTGAGGGTGCAGACCTTGTGCTGGAACTGCCTGTGCAGTATGCTGTGTCGGGAGCGCCGATATTTGCAGAGTACGCTGTGAGAATGCTCTCAGAGCTTGGAGAGGGCGTTATTGATATGCTCTCCTTCGGGAGCGAATCGGGGAATCTGACACTTCTTAGGCGTGCTGCCGATAAGCTGGAGGAGCTTTCCGACAGCGAAGAGGTGCGCTCTCTGATGTCACAGGGAATGGGCTATGCAAAGGCTGTGAGCACTGCCGCAGGAAAGGCAGGCGAGGTGCTGCAAAACCCCAATGATATGCTCGCCGCCGAGTACATAAGGGCGGCTAAAAAGTATATGCCGAATATCGGGCTTCTGGCAGTGGAAAGGCTTGGCGCCTCGCACAACAGCGGCGAAGCTGACGAGCATTCAATCTCTGCTTCGCTTATAAGGGAGAAGTTTCCCGACCCCTCGGTTCTGAAATTTATCCCCGATGAGTTTCATACTCTTGTACCGACGGATTATAAACGCTTTGATGAGTTTATCTACATAAACACAGTGCTTTCTGCAAACTCTGAACAACTGCTGCAGCTCCCCGACGGCGATGAGGCACTTGTATCAAGAGTGAGCTCTGTTATAGGAACATCACTTAAAAACAATCTGTATTTGCCTGTAAGCCGGGAGCTTGCAAAGGCTATTGCCTCGAAGAGCCTCAGCTATGCAAAGGTAAGGCGGATACTGCTGGGGCTGCTTTTAGGTCTTACGAAAAGCGATATAGACGGCATACCCTTCGGGCGGATACTTGCTCTCAACAAGACGGGCACAATGATACTTGCCGAGGTGAAGAAGAAAAAGGGCCTTTACTGCCGCACCTCTCTGAGCGAGCTCAGAAAGCAGTCTGATTTCGCACAGCGCTCGGCGGAGCTTATGATACAGGCCTCACGCATACAGCAGATATTCTCCTACGGGAGGATAAGCTCAAACGAATACACACGAAAGATCACGGTGATGAAATGACAAAGAAAAAAGCTCTGCTTGTTTTTGCAGCAGCACTTATACTGATATGTGCTGTGCTTTTCTTTGTCTCGCACAGGACGGCTCTCCGCTTTAATGACTGGGCGGTGCTGGGCAGCTCTGCTGATGAGATAAAAGCAAAGTACGGCAGCTTTGACAGGGAGTACGGCAGCACAAAGGGCTACCTCATCGGTGATGATGACTCACCTGTTATGCCGAGCCATCAGCCGCAGTACTACTGGATAAAGTTCGACAAGAACGGTACTGCAAAAGAGGTCTATGTACAAACACTCCCGGGAGGTTAAAATGAAGCGCTTTATCTCAGCTTTGACCGCAATTGCATACAGTGTGCTTTGCCTTCTGCCCGTACAGGCTGAGGGCTTGTCCTCTTATGACCCGAGGGGTACGGATAAGGTGTCCTCGGTGAGCTCTCAGGGCAAAAGCGGAGCCTGCTGGGCATTTGCTGCGATTGCCTGCTTAGAGCAGGAGCTCATCACAAAGGGTGATGAAAACGCAAGCGTTGACCTTTCCGAAACGGCACTTATTGCGGCATCGGGCGGCGATGAGCCGTTCTCGCAGGCGGGCAGTGCCGCACAGGCAGAGCTTACCCTCGCAGCGGGCAGGGGAGTGTGCTATGAGAGGTTTGAACCTTTTATAGGCTCAAAGCCCGAAGCTGCTGTAGTCTCTGACGAGAAAGCCGAGGTAAGTGAGTACAGCCTTTCAAGGGCGTATGAGATCGACAAGACGGATATAAAGCTTGCGGTCAAAAAGCACGGTGCTGTATATGTGAGCCAGTATTACGATAAAAAATATATGTCTGATGACGGTGAGAGCTATTACTGTCCGACGGCTTTTTCAGTCAACCATGCGGCGGCAATAGTCGGCTGGGACGACAGTTATCCTAAGGAGAATTTCCCTACCGCCCCCGAAAATGACGGAGCATGGCTTATAAAGGGCTCATGGGGGGCAAGCGTTTCGTCGGACGGATACTATTATATCTCCTATGAGGACAAGAGCATTTCGGGCTTTACAGTTTTCGAGACAGCTGAGGCTCACAGCAAGGCTTATGCGCTTGCGGACAGGCTTCCTGCGGTAAATATCTCAGCTGGGGGCAAGGTCTCTGCAGCGAGCGTTTTTACGGCTGACAGCGAGCAAACCCTTGACACTGTCGGCTTTCTTTCGGTAAGCTCCGAGCCTGCGGAATACACTCTCAGCGTTTATACTGAGCTTGAAAACGGCGCTCCCGAGGGCAGGCTTATGGCAAGTGCTTCTGGGAAGATAGGCGCAAAGGGCTTTTATTCGGCGGAGCTTGACAAGGCAGTGCAGCTTAAAAAAGGCGAGCGCTTTTCGGTTGTGCTGACGCTTTCGGGCAGCAGGCCTCAGATTTCCGCTATGAGGGGCAGGCAGACGGCTTCGGGGATAGCCTTTGCGAAGGCAGCAAACGGCTGGGAGGATTTATCAGAAAGCACCCTCGGAGCTTATGCACCATACATTTTCGCTTACACTGACGAAGACGTGACGGCACTGAAAGAGGAGCTCAGGGCTGAAATAAACAGGCTGTTCAGTGAGAATTACTGTCAGCGTGAGATAGTGTACGCCTTGCAGAGGATCGGCAGAAAAAGCACGGCCGCAGAGCTTAAAAATGCACTTTTGCTGCTGCGCTCTGCCGAGAGTGAGAGGGACGAAGCACTCATTATCAGGAGCACTGCTGAGTGGGAGCGCTTTTCCGAGCTTGTCCGAAACGGCGAGGATTTTTCGGGGCAGACAGTGACCCTCTCTGCCGATCTTGACTTTGAGGGCAAAACGATAAGCCCTGTCGGCGATGACGGTAACGGCTTCGCAGGAGTGTTTGACGGAAACGGTCATATAATAAAAAATGCCGTTATCGACAGCGGTGAAAATGAGTATTCGGGGCTGTTCTCGGTGATTTACGAGGGCGCTTGCGTTACGGGCATTACCTTGAAAGACTGTAAGGTCTTCGGAATGGCTTCGGGCGGTATCTGCGGCAAGGCTATGCGCTGTGAGATAAAACGCTGTGCTGTTTTCGCAGAGGTCAGCGGTGCGGACTATGAGGGCGCACTTGCAGGACAGGCAAAGGGTGCAATGCTTTCCGACTGTATTGCCGACATTGGTGGCAGGCTTTCAGAAAGCAATATTACCGAACGGATATATTCTGTCGGAGATACTGTAAAGGCTTTGACCTCGGGGCTGTTTGAGCGCCGTGACGGCACAGTCACTGAGAAGAGAAAAATAACAGAGCACGCCTACGGAGTTGAGTATGTGGGCTCGCAGAAGATAGGAGCACTTGTTTTCAGGCAGATACGCTGCGGCATTATGGAGAAAATAACTCCACAGATGATAAGAGCAGTTCTTGAAGGACTGAATATATAAAAAGACCGCCCATTGGGCGGTCTTGATTTTACTGTGTATAAAGCTTAAATTACTTGAGCTCTACTGTAGCGCCGGCAGCCTCGAGCTTAGCCTTGATCTCCTCAGCCTCTGCCTTAGCAACTGCCTCCTTGATAGCCTTAGGAGCAGCCTCAACGAGCTCCTTGGACTCCTTAAGACCAAGACCAGTGATCTCCTTAACAGCCTTGATAACAGGCATCTTGGAATCGCCGAAGGAAGCAAGTACTACGTCGAACTCGCTCTTCTCCTCAGCTGCTGCGCCTGCGCCTGCACCTGCAGCAGGACCTGCAGCGATTGCTGCTGTTACGCCGAACTCCTCCTGGATAGCGTCTACGAGCTCGGAAAGCTCAAGTACAGAAAGAGTCTTGATATCTTCTACAAATTTTGTGATCTTCTCTGAAGCCATGATAATAATCTCCTTTATAAATTTTAGTTGATTTCGGGGTTCTTAACCCCTGAATTGTGCGGGCTATGCCGCCTTGCTTATGCAGCTGTTAAGCTGCGCCGTTTTCCTTGTCCACAACTGCCTGAAGAGTTGCAGCCAGCTTTGTAAGCGGTCCCTGAAGAGAACCAACGAGCTGTGCAAGAAGAACATCTCTCGAAGGGATCTTCGACAGTGCCTTTACACCTGCCTCATCATAAACCTCTTCACCGATGTAGCCGTTTTTAAGGAAGAACTTCTCACCCTTGCAGTCCTCGGAGAACTTACCGAGAATTCTTGCAGGTGCAGTCTGGTCATCATTCGAGATAGCGATAGCTGTTGTTCCCTCGAGAACATCGCACATCGACTCGTAACCAGCCTCTTTAAGAGCAAATCTCAGGATAGTGTTCTTCTCAACGAAGTAGTTGACGTTAGCCTCTCTCAGCTCCTTACGAAGCTTTGTGTCCTCCTCAACAGTGATGCCCTTGTAATCAACGAGCACGCCTGCCTCAGAATTCTTGATAAGCTCAACCAGCTCCTGAACTCTTGCCTTCTTAGCGCTCAGTACCTTTTCACTTGCCATTGTCATTTCACCTCTCTTAATTTAAGATAGCAAAACGTTCCAAAAAAAGAAACCCTTTCGTCAAAGACAAAAGAGCACAAAGTTCACATATAAACCTTGCGATTCCTTCCTCGGCAGGACTTCCATACACTCCGATGACTCAGTCACCGCACTGCACCGCCTGCTGTCTTTAGATACGAATGCTTTAATATTATAACAAAACCGCCCCTATATGTCAAGGGCTGTGCATACATCTTATGTAAATTTTCTATGAACGGAAATCTGAATATTTCTCCCGAAACGGTCAATACTCTGATTAAAAGACCCGAAAGGAGACTTGAAATGACAGTAACAGAAATAAAAATAAGAAAGCTTTTCGATGAGCCTCGCCTGAAAGGCATTGTAAGCGTGACCTTTGACGATATGTTCGCAGTTCATGACATTAAGATCGTCAAAGGTGACGAGCGCCTTTTCGTTGCCATGCCCAGCCGCCGTGATGACAGCGGCACATACCGTGATATAGTCCACCCTATGACGAGGGATTTCCGCCAAGAGCTTGAAGAGGATATTTTAGAGGCTTACCGCAAAAGCACGGAAAGCAACTGAAAAAACAGGCAGTTCGTTTATGAACTGCCTGTATTCTTCTCTTTTACCGAACGGCTGAGCGCACTGAGCTCAGGGGTTGTACCAGCCTCCTATATTTCCGTCATTGCCTATCTGCTTGTTTGAAAGACTTACCTTACAGAACTCTTCGGGAGCATCCATTCCGCTGTCTTTATAGATAGTATCCCATGTGCCTGTGCCTACAAAGTGAGCATTGTCGCTTGTATTCGCAATATACTCACCGTTGATGTATGTCACCAGTATGCCCTTTCTATATATCTGGAGCATACGCACAGCACCGTCTTTGTTATACACGGCAACAATAGCAAAATTAGTGTTATTATCCTTCAGGAACTTTTCACAGTTTTTGGAAGCCGTGTTGTAAATCATCGGATTTGTTTTCTTTCCTGTGTCCCATTCCTCCGAAAATGCTTTGTCAAGACCTTTGGCTATAACTTTGTCCAGAATCTGTGACTTACTCATACTGTTCTCATTAGTTCTGTAAATTACCCAGCTTACATTAGTGAATGAGCCTACTATCTCATACTGTCTTTCATTCATGCCTTTCTTTGTTTCCAGATCAAGATAAAGTATCTTGTTAAATGCGTTGCCGGGATCAGCGGCCTCAAGCATCAGGTGGTCTGTTAATGAGTTTTCTATTGCAGTTTTGATAGTTTTTGCATCAGCTATTGCAGCTTTGATCCTTGCTTTTTTTACATAATTATATATTGTCGGTATAATTATTGTTGCAAGTATTCCGATGATTGCAATAACTGTAATCATTTCGACCAGTGTAAAACCCTTTCTGTTTTTCTTCATATTGTTCACCCCTTCATTTATTCTTTCCTACTACTTGTTCTCCATATAATCCATTCTTTATTATTATATTATAGCACGATAGCTTATAGAGGTCAAGAATTGTTAATTAAATTTGGTGAAATATACTAATTTAACCTTTTGGTTTAGACAACTTAACGAAACCATAAGTTGAATGATTTTATTAATTAACGTCTGAAATCAAAAAATGAGTCTCATGCTATAACGGAGAAACAAAAAGAGCCCCGCAATTGCGGAGCTCTTCGGTTTACAAAGTCTGTCTGCCAAAGGCGTATCAGCCCATAACTACCTCGACCTCATGCTCTGTGCCTGCATCGAATACAGGGAGAACATTTCCGTTTACCTTAACGCCGTCACAAACGACACTCTTGATGCCCTTTGAAACGTGATCGGGGTTCTTGATAGTGATGTTGTAGGTGTTGCCTCTGAACATTCTTCTCAGCTTGAAGCCGTCCCATGCCTCCGGGATTGAAGGATCAATTTTCAGTCCGTTATAGTCAGGGATACAGCCGAGTATGTACTGGGAGATAGCTACAAAGTTCCATGAAGCTGTACCTGTCAGCCAGCTGTTCTTAGCCTCGCCGTGACGCTTAGCGTCCTTACCTGCGATCATCTGAGCGTATACATAAGGCTCAGTCCTGTGGAGGTCTGAGATGTCCTCAAGATATGCAGGAGCGATCTTGGAGTAATACTCAAATGCCTGATCTCCTCTGCCGATAGCAGCCTCTGCACAGATTATCCATGCGTTGTTGTGGCAGAAGATACCTGCGTTCTCCTTATATCCGCCTGGATATGTAGAGATCTCGCCGTACTCCTTATAGTACCTTGTGAATGCAGGATTGTTAAGTACAAGACCGTACTTGGTATCAAGATACTTCTTTACGCTGTTCATGGTCAGGATATCCTTGCCCGACTCCTTGCCGAGACCTGCCATAACTGCAAAGCCCTGAGGCTCGATGAAGATCTTGCCCTCCTCGCACTCCTTAGAGCCCATCTTCTTTCCGAAGTCATCATAAGCTCTCAGGAACCACTCTCCGTCGAAGGCGTGCTCCATAGTGTTTTTATTCATCTTGTCTATCTCAGCCTGAGCCTTTGCAGCCTCATCGTCAAGACCCTGATGCTTACAGAGTGCAACATACTCGGGGCCTATAAAGGCCATCATCGTTGCTACGAGCACCGACTCAGCCACACGGCTGAACTTCTGATCGCCGTACTTGGGCGAGGTATAGGTCTGGAAGCTCTCGCCGGGTATATCGGAATGGCAGCTCAGATTGATGCAGTCGTTCCAGTCAGCTCTCATTGCGAGAGGCAGTCCGTGAGGACCAACATTCTCTGCAACGTGCCAGAAGCTCATCTTCAGGTGGTGCATCATTGACTGAGCCTTGCTCTCATCATTGTCATAAGGCACCTGCTCATCAAGAATGGTGTAATCGCCTGTCTCCTTGATGTACTGTGCGGTAGAAAGGATCATCCACAGCGGATCATCGGAGAAGTCACCGCCGATAGCGTCATTACCCTTCTTGGTAAGGGGCTGATACTGATGATAGCAGCCGCCGTCCTCAAACTGGGTAGCAGCAAGGTCGAGAATTCTCTGTCTTGCTCTGTCAGGGATCTGATGAACGAAGCCGAGCAGATCCTGGTTAGAATCACGGAAGCCCATTCCTCTGCCGATACCGCTTTCAAAGTACGAAGCAGATCTTGACATATTGAATGTTACCATGCACTGATACTGGTTCCAGATATTTACCATTCTGTTGAGCTTCTCATCGGAGGTCTCAACATGGTACTGTGCAAGCAGAGCGTTCCATGAAGCCTTGAGGTCTTCAAGAGCCTTGTCAGCCTTCTCGGCAGTGTTCATAGCCTCGATCATCTCATAAGCCTTTGACTTGTTCATAGAGCCGTCAGCGTTCCACTTGTTCTCGCCGTTCTCAACATAACCGAGAACGAACACAAGTGCCTTCTCCTCGCCTGCTGCGAGAGTAACATTCACGCAGTGCGAAGCCACAGGCGACCAGCCGTCAGCAACGGAGTTGGAGGGCTTGCCCTCGAAAACAGTTGCAGGATTAGCAAAGCCGTTGTAAACGCTTCCCATGAAGCTCTCTCTGTCGGTATCGAAGCCTTCGATATCAGTGTTTACGGTGTAGAATGCGAAGTGATCTCTTCTCTCCTTATACTCTGTCTTGTGGAAGATAGTGGAGCCTTCGATCTCAACCTCACCTGTGTTGAAGTTTCTCTGGAAGTTCTCTCCGTCGTCCTGTGCGTTCCAGAGGCACCACTCGAGGAAGGAGAAGAGCTTAAAGGTCTTGGGCTTGTCCGAGGTGTTTTTAAGAACTACCTTCTGGACCTCACCGTTATAGTTCTGAGGAACAAAGAAGGAAACCTCAGCCTCAAGGCCGTTCTTCGAGCCCTTGATAATTGTGTAGCCCATACCGTGACGGCAGGAATAGCTGTCAAGCTCTGTTTTTACAGGGCTCCAGCCGGGGTTCCAGACTGTACCCTCATCGTTGATATAGAAGTATCTTCCGCCCATATCAACAGGAACATTGTTGTAACGGTATCTGGTAATTCTTCTGAGTCTTGCGTCCTTAAAGAAGCTGTAGCCTCCTGCTGTATTGGAGATCAGCGAGAAAAACTCCTGAGTTCCGAGGTAGTTTATCCACGGATAGGGAGTTCTGGGGTTTGTGATGACATATTCCTTATTGGCGTCATCGAAAAAACCAAACTTCATAGTTTTTACCACCTTTCGTAATGTACAAGCTGCAGAGCACCGCAGCCTGCATATATATTAAGCCGAAGCCTAATTACTTAGTAAGTTTCGCCCTTTGCGAGAACAAAGAACCTCTGCCAGCACTTATAGGTCTGGCCGTTTGTAAGCTCTGTGTAGCCCGATACATCACGGCTCAAAGACAGATTCGGAGCATCTATCATCGCTGTCATCGGCTCGGGGCAGAAATAGCCGTTAAAGCCCCTGTCGTTCCACATATTCCAGAACTTGAATTCCTTCGACACCTCGTTGCATACACGAAGCCCCGTCACAAGGTCTGAAACAACAGCGCCGTAGAAATCCTTGCCGTCGAGCTTGTTCATCTCAGCGGTGTACATATCGTTCGATATATCACAAAGTACAGGGGGCTTTGTGCCCTCTTTATATTCCTTGTCGTAATCATTCAGAGGCAGAAGCTTTTCGGTCGGCAGACATCTGTCATCAAGCTCGCATCTCTCGCCTATCGGCACCGACAGTCTCAGCGACTCCTCCTTGCCGTCATCACTCATAGGCGAATTCATGCAGGTGTGCGTGCATATCGACACAGGCAGAGCCTTATCACTGTTGCTTGTCAGATATATCTCCTGAAGCAGCCCCTTATCCGAAAGCGTAAACGTATAGCTTATCTTGAAATCAACAGGGAAGTACTGATACATCTCATCTCTCTTGTCAAATGTATATGACGTTACCAGTACGCACCTGTTGTCCTCTGTGGAGTAGCACTCTATCTCGTGCTCTCTCTTATGCACCCAGCCGTGAATGAAATTGCCGAGCGCTGTCTCATTTATCGGGAGCTGATACTCCGCATCTGATGTTCTGAGCACTCCTTTATTGAATCTGTTCGGCAGATACAGTGTCGGCAGACCCCATATCTCTCTTGCTTCATTTATTTTATCGGCCGTGCAGTCGTCACTATAGCGAAAGACCTCGACCCTGTTCTCCTCGTCTCTGAGTCTCAGCACCGAAGAGCCCATAGTATTTGCAATAACACAGACATACTTTCCCGACATCATTCTGACGCAGGGTATGCCCTTGAACTGATAGTTCAGCTCAATTTTGTTCAAAAGTACCACTCCCTGAGATAACTTAAACGATTAAGATATCGAATTATATACAACTATTATAACACACCTCTGAGCTTTTGTCTAGTGAATTTGCCGTTTCAGAGTATAGAAATTTTTTTAGATTTTTGTGTACTTTTTACCAAAACAAAAATGAATAAAATGCTTTTGGGTGTCAATAATAAGAGCACAACGCCGATATCGGCTTGACATACACATCAAAATGCAAAGGAGGAATACCGATGCTGGACAGGATAGCACTTATCCTACTGATAATCGGAGGACTCAACTGGGGACTCATCGGACTGTTCAAGTTCGACCTTGTGGCCTTCATTTTCGGAGGTCAGGGAGCACTTCTCGCAAGACTGATCTACACTCTTGTAGCAGTATCTGCGGTATGGTGTATCTCGCTTTTATTCAGAGAGCGTGAGGTTAAGCTCAGCACAGGAATGTAGCAAGGAAATCTGAAGGGAGCCTGTTTTCATGTAACGGGCTCGGGAAAACGGGTTTGCTTAGTCTGTGAAGAGAACAGACTTCCTTCCGATATTCGTGAAAATTCCCTCAGCAAAGCTCCGATGGACTGTTTCGGGTTCATCGGGGCTTTGATCTTGCATATCAATATTTTAATATTTAAGAGAATAAAAACCGATATGACCACGTTTTCGGCTAAAAAACAAAACTAAAATTGTGCAAATCACCGAAATATTTTTCAAAATTTTCCAATACTCCTGATTTCACTTGACTAAACTTCCGAAAAGTTATATAATGATTATGGTGTTAATACGTTTTAGATATTAGCATCCGTTTTGTTGTCTCCTTTCTTTTGTTCTACACATAGTTTTTTTATTTCATTTCCCGCCGAGCACCGTTGCTCGGTATTTTTTTGGCAGGGAAAACCCTGCAGTGCTCGCCGCACGGCTAATACGCGACGTTCTTTTGCTTTGGCTTCTCTTACCTTGACCGCAGAGATAGAGAGTGCGGAGCTTAGCCTCGTCAGGTCTGGACATTACGTCCAGACAGCCTCGGCTGGATTAGGGGGGGATAGGGCTTCGCCCTATGTACCCACTGGGGCTACGCCCCAGTCCCCGATGATTTATCAGAGCTGGGTGATAATCACAGCCGTCCGCAGGACAGAGGGTCGCAGGGGCAACGCCCCCGTTCCCACCACCGCCCGAGGCGGTGACGAGCGTAGCCGAGGAACACGCCGAGGGCTGATTCTGCACTATTTTGAGTTTATCGGCATAATGAACCTCCACGTTTTTTTGCGTGGAGGTTTTTGTTTCAGCTCTCATATTCGTCCTTGACTGTGCTTATCTTCCAGCTTCCGTTTTCCAGCACGCAGGACACTGTCGCTGTACATTTTGTTTTTCCGTTCAGTATGGTGTAGGGTTCTTCAAATGTGCATGAGGTCTCGTCTGTCACACTTTTTCACAAAAAAACACCCGAGCCGTAAAGCTCGGGTGATAAGGGTCACGAAATTATTCGTCGATCTCCTCAACTGCGTCCTCAACCTTGTCAAGAGCCTCTTCAGCGCTCTCGGCAGCATCTTCAGCTGTCTCTTCTACTGCCTCAGCAGCCTCTTCAGCTGTATCCTCAGTATCGCAAGCTACGCACTCATCGAAATCGTCATCGAGATCCTCATAATCATAATTATCAAGCTCTCTCTTCTTCTTGAGAGCATAAACAGCAGCAGCACCTGCACCAACTACGCCAACGGCTGCAGCAACCTTAAGAACTTTTCCCATTGTGAAACACTCCTTTACAATTTTTACACCCTGAATCACTATCAAGATTGTAACTAATTATAACACATTTATATAAAAAAATCAAGTCTGACAGCAGGTTTTTCACAACATTTATACAAACTGCACAAATAACTATCACATAATTTGACAGGAAAACGTTTGCGCTCCTACTTGCTGTCTTTTTTAGTCGCTGTTGTCTTAGGTGTACTCTTGACAGTAACGCCCTTTGCAGTAAAATCACCGCCGTAGGTCACGCCCTCATAGGTGCGGTAGGCCCTTACTGTGAAATAGTATGCTCCGCCCTCTTTAAGACCTGTTTTTGTGAACGTGGTGGTCTTGTTGTTGACTGTTGCAAGCTTTACCCACTTGCTTGTTTTCGTCTTGTAGAACACCGCATAGCTGGTAGCGCCCTTGACCTTGTTCCAGTTGAGAGTCACGGTCTTTGCCTTTGCAGACTTCGCAGTGAAGCTGACCTTAGCAGGCTTTGTTGATGTTCTGAAATTTCTGAAGTTGGGAGACATCACCTTTCCTGACGCTGTATTCTTAACAGCCCTTGCCGTAAAAGCGTATGCCTCGCCTGCATTCAGACCGTTTACAACCATTGTGTTTGTGTTCGTAGCCTTGTAGTATTCCCAGCGTCTGAGGCTCTTGTTATACACATATACAGCATAGGAGCTCGCACCGCTTACCTTATTCCAGCTGAGCTTTACCGAATTTGCCGAGTTTACAAGTGCTTTCATACCGTTTACATCATCAAGGGTGATGCACTGCTTGTACCTGTCGGTATAGTTCATATTGCATATTGAGCAGGTGTGTACGGTTTTTCCCTGTGAGCTGTAGGTCGGCTGCTGTACTGATGCCGTAAATCTATGACCTATAGGAGTATAAAGTGCCGAGCAGTATTGCAAACCGCAGTCCCTGCAGACAGATACCGAACAGCCTGCTGATGTGCAGCCCGGAGATTTTGTTGACTGTCTCATGAAGCTGTGCTCATGCACATTCTCAGGGATAAAGCAGGAAACGCTGCCTGTCTCGTCGGTGGTCAGAGAGCCTTTATCGGAGGCATTTCCCTTGACCAGTGTTACCTCAGAGCCTGTGTTCAGAGAAATATCATTACCTGAGTTTTCAAAGAAGCTGTTTTTTTCAACCGCCTTTACAGAAGAGCCGTCATTAATGCTTATTGCATCGGCTGTCTGTGCGGAAAGGATATTACCGCTGACAGTCTCGCAGCGGGTATCCCCGAGGACAATGCCGTCTGTGCATGAAATAACAGTATTTTCGTTCAGCCTTGCGCTCTCACATTCAAGAAGGACTATACCCGAATACTGCGAGGTGCTGACCTTGTTGCCGCTGACGGAAGCTCTCACTGTGCTGTAAAGCGAGATACCCGAACCGCAGTTTATAACGGTATTATCATTAACATTGCTGTCAGTTCCGCCCTGCACGCTGATACCCTCATTGCAGGAATACACGGTGTTTCCTGTGATCTCCGTATCCGACCTGTCAGAGAGAATACCGCTGCTTGCTGCGCCCCTGACGGTGTTTGCGTATATCCTGGCTTTTGCGCCGTTATATACTTTTATTCCGCAGTTCATATCACTGTCAGTGCCTGTGTATGAGCCGACATAAAGAATATTGTTATAAATCTCAACATCGGTGCTGTTCATGGTCTTGATAAGGCCTGTGTCTCTGTCTTTGTTGTTTGAGACAGAGATAGCATTCATCTTGTAAAGCTCCATGCAGTTTATGCCGAACTGATAGATGTTTTTCATTGTATTTGTGCTTACTTTTAAGGCAGAGCTGTCCGAGTAGTTATCATGGATACTGCCTGTTACGTTCTGCGCAAGAAGCAGTGTAGGAGTGCCTGCCGCAACATTTCCCGAGAACTCAAAATCCTTGAAGGCAGTAGCATTGCAGCCGCAGTAATAGCAGTTATTGAAGACGTTATTCGTTATTTTTATATTCTTTGCTACATAGCCTTCAACAACATGGTGAGTACCAACTCCCGAGGTACAGCCGTCAAAGGTGCAGTCTGAGACTGTTACGTTATTCATAGTACGGCCGTAGAGAAAATCGAAGTCAATATGCAGAGCCTCAGAAGCCCAATATGAGGTAGCGCTGGTCTGCGCACGGTACTCTTCGAGAGTGCCTGTAAACCTTCTGAAGCCCGAGAAGCTGCAGGCGCTGACATTCAGATTCTGTATTCCGTCGAGAAGGATCGCATGAGTGCCGCAGAAGCTTGTAAAATCAACCTCATTTATATCCAGACCCGAAATATCACGAAGCGACATAAGACCTCTGGCGGTTTTGCCGTCACGGACATTTCCGTTTATTTTTCCTCCTCTGAATATTATACTATGCTGACTTGAGCTTGTGAAAATATATGTGGAGGGTGTATCCGCAGAGCGAATTATCTCAGCGCCTTCCTCAAGCTCAACTATCGTATTTGAGTATATTTTCAGGCTTCTGGCGCTTTGACCCTCAGGTGCGCAGACATAATAGCGCCCCTTAGGGAACACAACCTTCACCTTATTGTCCGCACTCAGGCTTAACGCTGTGTTCAGAGCCTTCTGTACGGCTATGGTATCATCTGTATTGTCTGTTCCGTCTGCTCCGTAATTGAGAATGTTCACTGTTGTGACCTTGGAATCTGCCGCCGAAACTGATAAAGACGGAAATACTGTCATCATCAGCAGGAGCATCAGAAGCATCGGAACTGTTTTCCTGTGCATTGTATTTTATCAACCCTTATAATGTTATTTTGAGAATGTATTTGTATATCGCATCAGAAGCTGATGTCAAGTAGCCTCAGCTCTCCGCTTCCCTTGAAACGCAGATACAAGGCCTGCTTTCCGTCCTTGAAGCCGACATCTGTGCTTATTTTTTCAAAGCCGTTTGTCTTTGAAACATTGAACGTGCCCAGCACTTCGCCGTCAGGCTCATGGCTGACGCTTATCTCGCCCTCTGCCTTTGAGTCAACAGTGAGGGAAAGCTTTTTATTGTTCTTGAAATCAAAATACTTGAAGCCAATAAGCGTGCCGTCAGAGATCTCATCTATATAGCGAAGTGTCTCGCCGTTATATTCGCCGTGGTTTACGTTCGGGAAGTGCTCTTCAAGCTTTTTGTTCGTTCCGTGAGGCATATGTCCGTTTGTGATATTGCAGGCAATAACCGCAGGATAAGCACCCTCAGCTTTAAGAGGGCCGCCGTTGAGGCCGCAGGAGGTGATCTCCGCCTGAGCGATAGAGCCGTCGGGGGCTATAGTGATTTCCTCGGCGCAGCCCTGTCTGCTGTAATCGGACTTGTGTGTCAGCCTGTGATAGAAAACATACCACTTGCCGTTTATCTGCTCAATGCTTCCGTGAGTTGTACCCGTCATGTTGAGCCTGTCCTCGGGCTTTCTGCCGTTAAGGCCTACATCGCCGTTTGAGACGATAGTTCCGCCGAACTTAAAGTCTCTGTCGGGCTTGTCGCTGACAGCATAGCAAAGCTCGTGATTCTGCTGAGAGGAATAGATGAAATAGTATCTCTCCCCGACCTTCCTGATAGAGCTTGCTTCAAAGAAGGGGTGCTCCTCAAAGTCGGTGCCCATTACCTTGTAGGGAATGATGTGACGGGGCTTTTCCCTGATGGTAAGCATATCGTCCTCAAGCGCAGCGCAAACAGGACCCATAACGCTGTCCTTTTCGCACATTTCAAGTATTTCCTCGGGCTTTTTATTGAACATCGAGCACTCGGTATCAACGAACCACTTGCTCTCCATAGCGCCCTCACGCTCTTCAAAGTCATACTGAGTGCCGTAGTAAACTCTTATCACTCCGTTGTCATTGATGACACCGGGGTCAAAGCAGACATAGTCAAGCATAGGAGAGCCGTCTTTGTTTCTTACATGGCCTAAGAACTCAAACTTACCTGCGGGGCTGTCGCTGACTGCAACGCTTATAGGACCGTAATATCCGCCTACACCGTCCTTGCCCGACATAGCATAGTAGAGGTAGTATCTGCCGTCATTTCCCCGAACCACATCGGGAGCGTACATATAAGCTCTGTTCTTGTAGTCGGGATCCTGCTCTGCCTTGTAGATAACGCCCTCGTATCTCCAGTCTGTGAGGTCATCAACAGGTGCCGAGTAGGTTACATAATCAAGCATACAGAAGGTTTCTCCGCCTTCTTTATCGTGAGAGCCGTAAATATAAACTCTGTCCCCGAAAACGTGGGGCTCTCCGTCGGGTACATATTCGCTGATGGGAAGATATGGATTAAAAGCCTGCTTGCTCATAAAAATGTCCTCCGTAAATTTATTTATTGGTCTTTATCTCGACCGAATTGAACATTCCCATTACATACAGTGGCATAATGTCCTTCTGATTTATCTTTTTGCCGTTTACCTTCATTTCCTTAACAACGGTCTGACCCTTTTCGTGACCAAACTTCATTACATAGTCATCTCCGTTATGTGCGGTGCCTGTGTAGCTGACAGTAAAGGTAAACATATTGAAGCTCCAGCTGCCGTCCTTGAAGTAGACATCTATCGCTTCGCCGTAGCTGTCCTGCTCAAGCTGCATCTGAGTTACTCCGCTGAAGTCGTAGCTTGCCTTTTTGGTGAGGGAAATCATTGCAAAGGCGAGCACCCCGTAAATAATACCCACTATTATACCGATGAGCAGCACCTTTTTAACGATCTTCCAAATAAGCGAGCCAACACCCGACTTTTTCTTTTTTGCAGTGTTCTGCATCTGCTCGGGAGCAGGGCGGGGTCTTCTGTGCTCCTGAACGGGCTCGGGTCTTCTTTTCTGAGGGGGCTGCTGCCGGGGTCCGGGTCTTGTTCTCACAGCACCTTGCCCTGCCTGTGTGTTCTGCACTCTTTTCGGGTGCTCATAAACACGTCTTGCGGCCTCTCTCCTTTGATGAGCCGCCGCTGACACCTTGTTTTCATCAATACTGATGAGCCTTCCGCAGTCGGGGCATACCTTTATGCTGTCCCCGAGCTGAGCTCCGCAGTATGTACAAAACTTTGACATTTGTTATCTCCTTGGTTTTCTCTAATCTATATATCTGAGTACAGCTACCACCTTGCCGAGGATAGATACCTCGTCTACGATGATAGGGTCCATATTATCGTTCTCGGGCTGCAGGCGGAAGTGTCCGTCCTCCTTGTAGAAGGTCTTTATCGTTGCGGATTCGTTATCTACAAGAGCGCAGACTATCTCGCCGTTTTCGGCTGTCTGCTTCTGCTCGATAACTACTATGTCACCGTCAAGGATAGCGACATTTATCATTGACTCGCCCTTAACTTTAAGCGCAAAAAGCCTGCCCTGATAGTTTCTGTCAGGGTGGAAGCTTATATACTCGGTAATATCCTCAATAGCTGTAATTGGCAGACCTGCCGCAACCGTTCCGACCAGCGGCACCTTAGTGCCGTTTCCTCCGCTGAGCTTTATAGCTCTGTTGCGGTTAGCACCCTTTTCAAGATAGCCCTTTTCGGCCAGCAGGTTTATATATCTGTGAGCAGTTGATGTAGACTTATATCCGAAATGAGCACAGATCTCCCTTACTGTAGGGGGATAGCCGTCCTCGATCCTGTCCTTGATAAATTCAAATACCTTGAGTTCGTTTTTTGTCAGCTTCATATCTGCATCACTCCTTTTCTTTAAGCTTCTTAGCAAGTATTCTTGCAAGCTTGTATACATCTCCGCAGCCTGTAGTTATAACAATGTCGCCTGCCTCGGCATTCTCTGCTATATAGTCTGCGCACTGATTGAAGTTAAACTCTTTCTGCTCGGCAGTCTGCTGATCGACCACATCGTGCTCTGTGAAGAACCACTTTGCGTTCTTTGTCTTCTCGCCGAGCTGCTCTGTGTAAATGCCGTCGGTATTCTTTTCACGGCTGCCCATAATGTCGGTAATTACAGAAATATCTGCAATCTCCAGAGCCCTTGCAAAGTCGTCCATAAGGAGCTTTGTTCTTGAATAGGTAAAAGGCTGGAACACCGCCCATACTCTTTTGAAGTCAAGACCCTTAGCAGCTTTAAGGGTGCAGGCGATCTCGGCAGGGTGGTGGCCGTAGTCATCAACTATGGTTATGCCTCTGACCTCATCGATCTTCTGGAAGCGTCTTACCGCACCGAAGAAGTTATCAAGTCCCTTTTCGATAGTATCCCACTCGGCACCCGAATATCTTGCAGCGGCAGCCGCAGCAAGGGCATTGAGCACATTGTGGTCACCGGGGACATGAATACGGAGCGTTCTTACAAGCTCGCCCTTATAGTACACATCGAAGGCAGTCACAAGCCCCTTCTTGCTCTTTATCTCGGCTCTGTAATCATTGCCATCGCCGAAGCCGAAGGTTATCATAGCCTTGCCTGTAATTCCCTCTACGGATTTTCTTGTGTTCTTGTCATCGCCGTTATAGATAACGGCCTTCTTAGCCATTTCCGAGAAGGTATGGAAGCTCTTTATAATGTTATCGAGGCTTTTGAAGTATTCAAGGTGGTCGGCATCTACATTCAGGATAATTGCCGCATCGGGATAAAGCTTTAAGAAGTGATCCTCAAACTCGCAGGCCTCACAGACCATAGTATCTCCCTTGCCTGCCAGTCCCGAGCCGTGAATGCTGGGCAGCTTTCCGCCTATAACGCAGGAAATATCCCTGCCCTCGTCTACAAATATCTGAGTAAGCATAGATGAAGCGGTAGTCTTTCCGTGAGTGCCGCATACACAGAGCGCATTATCATACCAGCTTGTTACAAGCCCCAGTATCTCGGCTCTTTCACAGCAGAGGGCACCGCTTGCCTTTGCGGCTATGAGCTCGGGGTTATCAGCCATAATAGCGGCTGTGTAAATGATCAGGTCTGCATCGCCGATATTCTCTGCTCTTTGTCCGAGGTATACCTCTATACCCATATCCCTTACAGCCTTGAGTGTATCTGTCTCATTATTGTCCGAGCCTGTAATATAAAAGCCCTTTGAGTGGAATATCTGTGCTATTGGGTACATTCCCGAGCCGCCTATTCCTATAAAATGAACGTGCCTGATATTTTTGAGCTGTTCGTTAGTTATCAAATCTATCGCCCTTTCTTATAATATACCAGAATTAGTATATCACAAAAATATCCGAATGTAAAGCATTCGGACAAAAGTTTCATATTTTTAACACAAAGAAAGCCCGCACCAAAGCGGTACGGGCTTTCCTGTTTATGCTTATACTTCGGGGAGAAGTATGCAAGCCGCAATATATGCTACAACGCCTGTTCCTGTACAGCCGATGAGTATGGTCAGAAGCCTTATCACATTTACATCTACGTCGAGATACTGTGAGATGCCCATGCATACGCCTCCGAGCATTTTTCCCTGTCTTATTCTGTATAGCTTTTTCTGCATGATGCTGTCCTCCTATTTCCTGAATGTAATATCTGTGTCGGACGCTCCCGAATTCACCTTGATAAGGATACCGTCTTTATTGTCCTCGCCCGAGACTTTAGTGCCCTCGATATGATAATCCGAACGCTTGCCGTCAAGCACGAAATCAGCATTGCTCGTTCCGCACTCGATAGTTGTTTCTGCTCCGAGATAACCCTCGTACTCAAAATCGCTCATGCCAATTTCAAAGGCGCTCTTGAAGAACTTGCAGCTTTTGAATTCAGCGTCGCCCATGCCGATGTCTATATCTGCGTTTGCAGAGCATATAAGGTTTGTGACCTCGATATCGGCAAGACCGCTGTCAAAGGACAGGTCTGTACACTTGAGATCCTCGACCTTCATTTTGGTAAGGCCGCAGGCTATCCTGAGCTTTTTATACTCTTTTTTCGGAGCTTCTATAACAAGAGTTCCGCCTTTTTTGCCGTTCTGTATTCCCGAAAGCACAAGATTCATAGTGCCGACATCATCATCATCAATGTAGAGCCTTCCGTTTGATACTCTGTGATGAATCTTATACGGTATCTTCTCGGCAATAATATGAAAATCACTGTCGGAGCTCGGTCTTATCGTTATTTCTGCAAGTCCTGCCTCAATGTCAAGCTCTGTTATATCAGCGCCCTCTATGGTTTCGTCTGCATCGTATGTCTTTATATATTTCCCGAGACCCTCGCTCTTTATCCAGATAAGTCCCGAAATGCACATTACTGCACCTAAAATAAGCATTATTACTGACGGCCTGAGGAAAAACACTCTTTGTTTTACGTCACCCGATGAATCGTATCTTTCCATCAGTCATCAGCCTCCTCTTTTTTATTCTTTCCCGTGACAAGCTTTACAAGCTTCATAATTCCGTAGCCTATAGCCGCCCCTCCGAGAAGAAAGCCTGCAAGGATATTTGCAAGTATGCCTTTTCTCTTTTTTGTCTTTTCTTCCTTGCTCATACCGTTGTCACCCCCGATCTGTTGTTAAATAGTCCTTTGATGAAATTCACACCAAGCTCAATAAGCTTTCTTATTCCCTTGAACAGGAGCTTCAGCAGCGGTATGAATACAAGTCCGTCAAGCCCGAAAAGCACGGATGCCGCACCTATCATTGTAATTCCGAGCGGCGGTGCATTGAACAGAACGGGAACTCCTGAAATGAGCAGTCCCACACCAACTGCAACAGGCACGCATATCAGCGCCAGCAGTGCACAGAAAAGCCCGATAAAAAGCCCGAAGCCTCCTGACAGAAGCCCTATCCATATCGGAAAGGTAACTGCCAGCACAACTGTAACAATAAGCATTTTGTTGCGTCTCTGCTGAGCTTCCATATCTGCGAAGTTCTGTCCGCCGTTCGTTTCCCGGTTTTCACCCGGCATGAATGCAGGCTCCATCTGAAAGCCGCCCTGCTCACCAGTGAAAATACCGTGCTCTGCCAATATCTGCGAGCCAAGCTGTTCTACACTTCCGAGTCTCAGAAAATCCTCCTCGGAGCTGTCCATTATCATATCTCCGTAAAAGCTCATTGCATCTTCAATGTCGCTTTCGGTCATTTTTTGCTCATACAGATAGCTCCTCAGATTTACCAAATATTCAGATCTGTCCATATTGTTCTTCTCCCCTGTTTATAAGTATTGATTCTACGCTCCTTTTATGCTCTTCCCAGTCCTTGCGGTAGCCGTTCAAAGCCTGTATGCCGCTTACAGTTATATGGTAGTACCTTCTGTTCCTGCCGAGGAACTCCTTGTCGTAACACTCCAGAAGCCCGTTTTTCAAAAGCCTTCTGAGCACAGGATAAAGAGTTGACTCTGATACGCTGGTACACTCTCTTATATGCCGTGTAAGCTCATAACCGTAGGTGTCCGAGTTTTCAACTACAGAAAGCACCAGGCTGTCAAGAAGCTGTGCGCTGAGTGGAAATGCCATGCTATCACCTCTTTGTTTTCTCTTGTGTAATATTATACGACATATAATATTGTTTGTCAACAACATATTATACCAAATTCATTATTATATTTTAACACATTTTTGTATGACTTAACAAATATGTAAAAAACTATATCAAAAAGCGGGTGGTGAAGGGGTTTATTTTTAACGAAATATGCTTAAATGTATTGACAAAATCGAAATAATGAGTTAATATATTAATGGTTTGGAAAACCGTATTATGAAGAAATCTAAAATATGGAAATGGAGAAATGAATTATGGCAAAGTATTGTCCGAAATGCGGAGCTGCTTTGGAAGACAACGCAGCCTTCTGTACCAGCTGTGGTGCAACTCTCGATCAGGCAGCGCAGGCTGCACCTGCACAGGGCTCAAACGTTATGAACAATGTTTCACAGGGCTTTTCACAGGCTCGTCAGGCAGGGCAGAATTTCGTAGCTGACCTTCCTAAGGACATCAACGGCTTCAAGCAGGGTGTTCAGCAGAAGAACATGAAGGTAATCGGAGTTCTGGCAGCTGCACTGGTGATTGTTATAATTGTAATAGTACTTATTATTAATCTTATCGGCGGCGGCGGATACAAGACACCGCTTGATAACCTTACAAAGGGCTTCAACAAGAACAACGCAAAGATGATAACAAAGGCTATGATGCCGGGTTCTGTACTCAGCGCTTATGAAGATGAGGAAGACCCTGACTGGGACGATGCTGATGATGCTATCGAGGCTTCAAAGGCACTTATCGAGGCTAAGTACGGCGACGATGTTGAGATCTCCTACAAGGTTACAGACAAGGATGAGATTTCCGAGAGCAAGCTCAAGAAGAACTACAAGTCACTCGCTAAGAGATATGCTGATGCAGCAGACGGAAAGACCTCTGACTTCTATCCTACAGAGGGTTACGAGCTTGAGGTTGAGCTGACGATCAAGGGCGACGATGATGAGGATTCAAACGATACTACAGTTGTAGTCGGCAAGGTTGACGGCGATTGGATTTTCCTCGATGACGGTTCACTCGGAATGTTCAGCGGCATGGGCGACAGCTTTTTCTAAATCTTAAGTAACTTAAATGGGGGCATGCAGCCTCCATTTTTGGAATACGGAAATATTTAATGAAAGAAGTGATATTATGATACAGTGTCCGACCTGCAAAACCGAGCTTGAGGACGGAGCTAAGTTCTGTTCAGTCTGCGGAAACAAGATCGAGATACCGCAGCAGAAGATATCCTGTCCTGTCTGCGGAAATCCGCTTGCTGCGGGCGCAAAGTTCTGCTCGATATGCGGAACAAAAACAGAGGCAGCTGAAGCTCCCAAGGAAGAAGAGCAGATAGACCTTGACAGAAATCCTACAATGGACGAGGTACAGGTACCTGTTATCGACTATGACTATGATAATGACAACGGTCAGCCTGAGATAAGCGACATTCCAAAGCATACAGATGATATGCCGACTATGGATAGTGTATTTCTCCCCGGACAGGAGCCTGAAAAGCCTGATGATGAGAAGAAGGAGGACGTTCCTGTTATCGTTCCCGATGCGCCTAAGGTTACAACTGCACTGGGACTTGACCCTTCTATCGATCCTGCTTATGCAGAGCAGAAGGCAAAGCAGATCAAGGCTCAGCAGCTCAGAGCTCAGCAGCTTCAGGCTCAGGCTATGCAGCAGATGCAGATGCCTCAGCAGGCACCTCAGCAGGCTATGATGCAGGGTCAGCAGTATCCTCAGCAGCCTATGCAGGGACAGCCTGCTCCGCAGGGTATGCAGCCGAACGGTATGCCGCAGCAGCAGCCTTATCCGCAGCAGCAGCCAATGCCTCAACAGAATGTGACTCCGGGAAAGAGCACAAATATGCTGATACCGATAATTCTTATCATACTTATAGTTGCAGTTATTCTGGTAGACGTTTTCGTTGTATTCAGAAAGCAGATATTCGGCGACGACAGCTCCTCGAAAAAGACAGCAGTTGTTATCGACGCAGATATGATAAGCCCTCAAAGCTAGAAAACAAGATCAAAAGGCCCCGAAACATCGGGGCCTTTTTGTATTTCGGCAGACTATGCCTGCTACACACCGTATTTTATTATTATCCTCATAAGCTTTTCACCGACGGGCTTTCCCAGCAGTATCAGGAACACCACGTTTGAGATTACATAGCTAAGCAGGTACGGCAGTGAAGTTCCCAGAGCCGCAAGGTAAAGCTTTATGCTGAAGCCCTCGGCATACCATAGAACTGTCCATATATCCATTATCATTGAATACCCTGCACCGCAGACCGCCCCGAAAATTATAAGGGCAGGTCTGTTTTTTATGAGCGCTTTTGAAAGCAGTCCCGAGGCAAAGCCGATCAGTCCGAGAGCCAGCATCATAAAGGCTGTCCACGGACCTTGTCCGAACCAGAAGTTCGAGATAAGGGCAGTCAGCGCACCCGTCAGGAAGCCTGCCTCACAGCCGAGGTATGCGCCCGTAAGTATCAGAAGGGCAGTCATAGGCTTAATTACCGGTACGAAGCGACCCACAAAGCAAAGCGCTGTCATTATCGCTGTGATGACCATTCTTCTTGTTCCGACCTGCTTTTTCTCATAGCCTGTGAAGAACACGAGCAGAGCCATCACTGCAATGCCCAGAGATATAATGATGTGGCGCTTTTCGTCAAAAGCGACCGAGCCTGCCACCGCAAGTGCAGGTATCAGCACTAAGGCGATGGTATATTTCACTGTCAGCCGAAGCCTCAGGTCTTTGATAACAAGCACTGCGCTCACTCCTTACTTTCGGTTTTTTCGGCAGAGCTCCGTTACCTGCTCTGCTGTAACTGCACCGTCAAAATGTCTGCGGGAGATAAGGCTCGCAGGTGTTGTGAAAAATGAATTTCGTGACAGAAGCCTGTCGGTATCCGCAGGCTCGGAAAGCCTTCCCGAGAGAAACACTGCGCTCCTGTGTGAGAGCTCCGCACAGAACTCCGTATCGTGGCTTACTGCAATTATAGTCATGCCCTCGCTGTTGAGCTCCTTCAGTATACCGATAAGGCGCTCACGGGACTGTGAATCAAGGCTTTTTGTGGGCTCATCTAACAGCAGAAGCTTTGGCTTCAGGGAGAGCACCTTTGCAAGCGCCAGAAGCTGACGCTCTCCGCCTGAAAGGTCATAGGGGTGCTTGTCCGCAAGCTTATCAAGCCCGAAGGGTATATCTGTAATGTGCATATCGTCAAGCTCCTCACGGACAGAGTTCCTGAGGAACAGCGTTGTAACGTCCTGAGGCAGCATTGCAAGCGTGCCCATATAGAGCGAGCCGTTTTTATAGTCTCTGAGCTTCTTTCCGAACACCGTGATTTTTCCCGAAACTGCCCTCAGTGCTCCTGCAATAAGCGAGAGCATAGTTGTCTTGCCCGAGCCGTTCGCTCCGAGGACGGTGAATATTTCGCCCTCGTAAACTGTGAGGTCAAGGTCTTTTATTATGTCGGGCTGATCTTTTTTGTAGCGGAAGGAAAGCTCCTTTATCCCGACTGCCTTAACGTCAGAGTGATTGTGCTCCTGTCTGTCAAGTGACCTGACAGCATTTGCGAATGTGCCTGTCACAAAGCGCCTTGCAGAGGTAACATCACAGGGGCAGCTGCCCTTGCCGTCAAGGGAGTGAAATATCCTCACGGGAGCAGGCATAGCACGAAGCAGTTTCCCGTCATCTGAGATAAGCTCCATAGCTTTTGATCTCGTTTCGCAGAAGCGGAGTCTGCCGCTGTCAAGACAGAGAAGCTTGTCTGCAAAGGGCAGGATATTGTCGAGCCTGTGTTCAGCAATGATGACAGTGAGAGAGCGCTCCCGTACAAGCCTTGCGACTGTCTGTGTAAAGGTCTGTGAGGCAACAGGGTCAAGCTGGGAGCAGGGCTCATCAAGGATAAGAACCCTTGGGTCCATTATCATTACAGCTGCCAGAGTAAGCATCTGCTTTTCGCCGCCCGAGAGGGTAGCCGTGTCTCTGTGAAGCTTATCGTTCAGCCCGAAATAGGCGGCTGTTTCTGCCACCCTGACGGCTATCTCATCACGCCCGAGCCCAAGGTTTTCAAGCCCGAAGGCAAGCTCATGCCAGACTTTGTCGGTAACTATCTGCTGCTCGCAGTCCTGAGTTACAAAGCCTGCAAGGCAGGCACTTTCTTTCACACCGAGAAGGGAAGTGTCTTTGCCGTCTATCATAACTTTGCCCGAAAGCTCACCGTTTGGAATGACCTCTCTTTTCAGACAGCGCAGCAAGGTAGACTTTCCGCTTCCGCCCGCACCGCATACGAGCAGCACCTCGCCCTCGCCGAGTTCAAACGAAATATCACTGACCGCAGGCTCAGCGCACAGAGGGTACTTAAAGCTCAGGCCTTCGACACTAAGAAGCGCCATCTGACATTCACCACCGTTTCCGTAACTGACGGCACAGCCGCCAGCAAAGTATATGCTGTTATTCCCAGTGCTCCGAGGGCAGAGCTTTCAGACATTCTGACCTCGGGATAGAAAGCTGTATCGAGCTTATCGAAGCCTGCCGCAGCCCAGCACAGTGCCGAAAGCAGCACCGTTATCAGGCAGAGGAGCACATCACGTCTTCCGAAGCGTGCTGAGGTAAAGGCTGTGCGCTTGGCACTTCCGCAGCCCCTTGCCGCCATGCTGTCGGCAGTGACTATACCGTTTTCCAGAGCCCATGAGATCACTGAGGAAATCACTCTCATATTGGCGTGTATCAGGTCAATGATATTGCCGTCTTTATAAAGACCTGTCGCCTTCTGGGCTGTTTTGGTCTTTCGGTACTGAGAGCGTATCATAGGAATATATCTGAGAGCCGAGGACATTACGAGCGCCGCCCTTGGTGAAAGCTTTCCGAACACTCTGAGCGTTTTTTCACTGTCCATTATCTTCGAGAAGCTGTAGAACCAGTACACCACCGAGCACAGTGCCGCCGCAGAGTTCAGCCCGTAGAGAAAGGATTCCAGTGTTACGGGGCTGTCATTTATCATGAAGAGGATAGTTTCGCCCTTATGGGAAATAATCGGGTTTACGAGCGTCAGCACTGCAAAAAGGAGCAGTGAATACAAATGAACCTTCACCGAACCTCTTGGGTCTCTGAGCGTGACAAACACCGCCGACCCGACCAGAGACACCGCCGTTATCCACGGGTGAGGTGCCGTCATCGGTATCAGTGTTACGCATATAAAGTACATCGTTACGCTCAGAGCGTCAAGCTCGGATAGTTTTCTCATTTTTTAATTTCCTTATAATCATTATTTCTCCTGCCTTGAATGCGGAGCAAGATAGTGCGGAGATTAGCCCTCAGTCTTGCAGACGGCTGTGCATATTCCCCGATCACCTATCATCAAAGGTCTTTCTCAATGTTGCGTGTGTATAGCCATTCAATGCTGTCGCCGTCTTTCAGCTCGTATGATGAGCACCCTACAGAAGCACTTACTCCGTTGACATGGTATACCCAGCCCGAAAGCTCCCCGAAATCAAATTCGTATATCTGCCCGATACCCGAAATGTATATGTTCTTAGCACCCTTTGTATCAAGCCTGATGTTATTCTCCTTGCAGACTGAAAGCAGAATGTCATATACGCTCTCGCCCTTGTGAAGCTCACAGTCGGTCTTTGCAAGGATCGTTCCGTCATCGGGGACTTTTCCGCCCTCGCCTGCTATAGTGTCACAGCGGATAGAAATTGTAACAGCGCCCGTCACGGCAGCGGTTTTTGAGGAGCTTTCCGAGTAGTATTCCTTCTCGGTCTTAATGTCGGTAAAGGCAATTACCGCACAAAGCCCTCCTGCGATAAGTGCGATGAAAACAAAGTTCTTAGGGCTTTTCTTTTTCAGCACCAGCAGAATAATGACTACGCCTATACACACAAGGAGCACTGCGCCTATTGCTATGGGCTTGTAGCCGATGCTGTCCTTTTCGGCCTTGCTGTCTGCTTCTGAGGTGCTCTCCGAAACAGTTCTGCTTTCAGTCTTAGAACTACTCTCGGCAGGCTTCGGAGATGGGCTTTCCTGAACGCTGTCAAACACATAGAGCGGAGTGTTTCCGTTTTTCATTCTGAGGTATGACACCAGTGAGTAAAAAGCCTCAACTGTGGCGGTCTCGTTAGCTTCCTTGCCTGCTATGTGGCTGAATGAGCCGTCATCGGCTTTGTAGGAGAGGAGTGCATCTATCGGGCTTTTGCCGTTCCTGATGAAGCGCTCGTCTGTGGTGCAGTCGATCCCGAGGGCAGATAAAGCGCAGATAACCTGAGAACAGCTCTCGGAGTTTTCTGCTCCCATGCTCATAAAGCCGCCGCTGTCAAGCTGCCTTTCAGAGAGAAATCCGATAGCCTTTTCGCAGGCTGAATTAACCTCGGAATTGTCATCGCAAAGGGGCGCTAATGCCTGCAAGGTCATAGCGGTAACGTCAATGTCTCCGAATTCGCCCATTACTGCCCAGCCGCCGTCCGATAGCTGCATAGACAGTATCTCGGCAGCTACACTGTCGGCAGTTACGCCCTCAGCCGTGAAGCCGTTATTTAGAATATGCAGGCCGAACACATAGCTCATTATGCCCTGTTCCCCGACCGAGGTGGAGAGCGCTTCGGTGATATATGGGCTGTCCTTGCCTGCCGCTATGAGGGCTAAAGCATACTTCTCCCTTGTGGTTGCAGAGGGGACTTCATTCTCAGAGAGGTATTTTTCCAAAGCCTCTGAATATGCAGAGAGGTCAATATCGCAGTACTGCGAAAGGCTCATGGCGTACCATTCGGAGTCTGTGCCTGCACCCTTGGGAAGGTCTGTATCTGCGGCTTTCTGCAGGGTCTCGCTGTCCGAGCCCCCGAACCTGTATTCAAGTATGCTGCCGACCGTCTGCGAAATGTCCTCATTAGCAAAAGTCGGGAGTGCGAAACTCCCGACTGTGATAACTATTGCCGTCAAAGCGGATAGTACCGCCGTGATCTTACTTATCATTCTTCTTATGAGCGATTACTGCTGCTGCCGCAAGAGCTGCTGTGCCTGCGATCATAAGACCGACAGGGCTGCTGCCTGTCTGTGCGTTTGCAGTGTTTGCGTCGCTTCCGCCGCCTGCTGCTGTGCCCGCAGCGTTGTTTGTGCCGCCCTTGTTGTCAGCCGCTGCTGCCTTGCTGCTGTCAGCTGCCTTTGAGCTGTCGGACTTGCTCTCAGATGTGTCAGCCTTGGAGCTGTCTGCGCTGCTCTCGGAGGTGTTCTTGCTGCTGTCCTCGGAAGCTTTTGAACTGTCGGTCTCGGGCTGAGAGTCAGATGTATCAGGGGTAACAGGGTCAACTACGATAACTGCAACAGGTGAAGCAAGAAGCTCGCTCTCAGACTGTGCTGTTACTACATAGTCGCCCGACTCAGCAAATTTTACAGTTGCCTTTCCGTCCTTATCGGTAACGTAATCTGTTTTTACACCGTTCAGTGAGATAACCGCACCCTCAACAGGCTGAACTACAGGCTGATAGTTTGCGTCAAAGGCGATCTTTGAGAGTGTGAAATCAATGCTCTTGCCCTGATCTACTGTGGCGTCCTTGACATCGAAATAGCTGTAGGTGTCCTTAAAGGTCTTAGTGTCAGAGTAAACATAAGCGTATAACTCATCGCCGTCTTTGAGCTCGTCTTCAAGGCTCATAGCCATACCGTCATTTACATAGTAGCCGTAGCTGCCGCCGTTCTCTATTCCCCAGAGCTTCTGAAGCGACAGTCCCCACTGGCTTTTCTCGGACTTGTAGCCTGCTGCTGCACCGCCTTCAAAGCCATTCTCGTGAGCACAGTAAAGAGCATCGTTTATTGTGAGCTTTCCGTCGCTGTCGATATCAGTTACATCGATATTTTCACGAATAAGCATAATGCTGTCTTTACCTGCATTGATAGTTACATTAACCGAGACAGAATCAGCTGCAAAGGCTGAAACGCTTGTTGTCATTGCAGCAAGAACGATTGCTGCTGCAAAGCTTGCTATTTTCTTCATTTTCCATCTTCTCCTTTCAAACGGGGTTTTATCCCACTAACTGACTATAATTTTACACCCTTTATCTCTGTTTGTCAAGGCTTTGACTTGATTTTTATACCAATTCATCAAAATGCTCAATTACAGGGCTCCGAGAGGGTCGAAAAACAGCAAAGAGAACTCCCGAAATTGCGCTTTTGCACTTGCACTTTTTGAAAAACTGTGTTATAATGGTATATGTGTTTGTTCGGGAGGCGGTAAAATGAACAAGGAGCTGCTGGGTAAGTTCGCTGATTTCGGGCTGAGCTTTGCAATAATAATGGCGCTGATAGTGCTTGCCTGCCTTGTTACGCCGAGGATAGCTAAGTTTATCGAGAAGAAAAATCCGAGGATAGCCGAGCGAAACCGTCAGGCTGAGGAGAAATACACCTCGCCCGAGAAATATGAGGTCAAGGATCCCTACGGGAAGCAGGAAACACCCGAAGGCTTCGATCCTAATTATAAAATATATAACGAAGATATTTATGGAGTTGATTTCAAGCATGGCAAAAAACAAAAAAATGGTTGATGCGATAACCTCAATGGACGAGGATTTCGCAAAGTGGTACACTGACATCTGCATGAAGGCAGAGCTTGTGTCCTACACAAGTGTAAAGGGCTGTATGGTAATAAGGCCTTACGGCTACGCTATCTGGGAGAATATACAGAAGAACCTTGACAGCAGGTTCAAGGCACTGGGACATGAGAATGTGTGTATGCCGATGTTTATCCCCGAGAGCCTTCTCCAGAAGGAGAAAGACCACGTTGAGGGTTTTGCTCCCGAGGTTGCATGGGTAACTCACGGAGGAAGCGAAAAGCTCGAGGACAGGCTCTGCGTAAGACCTACCTCCGAAACGCTTTTCTGCGAGCATTATGCCGAGATCGTACACTCTTACAGAGATCTGCCGAAGCTTTACAATCAGTGGGTATCTGTAGTAAGGTGGGAGAAGACCACAAGACCGTTCCTCAGATCCCGTGAGTTCCTGTGGCAGGAGGGTCACACCATTCACGAGACTGCCGAGGAGGCCATTCAGGAGACCGAGCAGATGCTCAATGTTTATGCCGATTTCTGTGAGAAAGACCTTGCTATGCCTGTAGTTAAGGGCAGAAAGACCGACTCCGACAAGTTCGCAGGCGCTGAGGCCACCTATGCTATAGAGGCTCTTATGCACGACGGCAAGGCTTTGCAGGCAGGCACCTCGCACTACTTTGGCGACGGGTTCGCAAGGGCTTTCGGTATACAGTTCACGAGCCGTGAGAACAAGCTTGAATATCCGCACCAGACCTCATGGGGAGTTACCACTCGTCTTATCGGTGCTATCATAATGACACACGGCGACGACAACGGACTTGTTCTTCCGCCTGCTGTGGCACCTGTTCAGGCAGTCATCATTCCGATACAGCAGTTCAAGGAAGGTGTTCTCGACAAGGCAAACGAGATAAAGGAAAAGCTCTCGGCACTGGGCATAAGGGTAAAGGTCGATGACAGAGATCAGTCTCCGGGCTGGAAGTTTGCCGAGCACGAGATGAGAGGCGTGCCGATCCGTATTGAGATAGGCCCTAAGGACATCGAGAGCAACCAGTGCGTAGTTGCAGCACGCTTCAACGGAGAGAAGCAGTTCATAGCACTTGACGGCGAATTTGAGGGCAAGATAAAGGAGCTGCTCGATAAGACTATCCCCGAGGGAATGTTCGCAAAGGCTGCCGAGAACCGCAGGAACAAGACCTACATCTGCAAGACAACCGACGAGATCATCAAGGCTCTTGAAGAAAAGGGCGACGGCTTTGTAAAGGCTATGTGGTGCGGCGAAGAGGCCTGCGAGGACAAGGTAAAGGAGCTTACGGGCGTAGGCTCAAGGTGTATGCCGTTTGAGCAGGAGGAGATCTCCGACGTATGCGTATGCTGCGGAAAGCCTGCCAAGAAAATGGTGCTCTGGGGCAAAGCGTACTGATAATGATAAAACAGAACGGACGGCGTAATGCCGTCCGTTTTTTGTCAGATGTTCAGTATTTGTTTTTTCTTGGCTTCGTATTCTTCCTCGGTGATAAGACCTTCATCAAGCATATTTTTATAAGCTGTTAATTCTTCCTTGGCTTTACCAGATGAAATACCACTATTGTTATTTTCTGATGTATTATTGTTCATACTTGGTTGTTTTGATTGATTGTTTCCTTGAATATAATCATACATCATTTTTTCTTGTACTTGCTTTTTTAAGTCCGGCTTTGAAAATGCATAAATCCAACCTATCAAACCCAAAAAGAATCCAAGAAAAAAATACGCTGCACCATTGTCATATCCCTTATCTATTATGGTTTGTCTTGTCACAGCACCCCAAACTATTCCCCATATAAGAGCAACAACTAGCCAAACTTCTGTATACATCTTTTCAACCTCCCACAGCTCTTCTGCATTCAAACAAATGCTGTTTTTATTATTATAGCACTCAAATAAATGCATTTCAAGTGCATTCAAACGAATACATGATAAAATCTACATAACATACAAATACAGAGGTGAAAAGTTATGTACTATTATCAAAGGATTCGTGATGTACGTGAAGATAATGACCTGTCACAGCAGCAGGTAGCAGATCTGCTTAATATAACCCGACAGCAATACCAGCTCTACGAATCGGGCAAGCGTGAAATGCCTATGCATTTGTTCATTGTGCTTGCTAAGCACTATAACGTTTCGCTCGACTACCTTGCAGGGCTGAAAACACATAAATCTCCTCTGAAATAGACCGACCGCTCCGCAGGGGAACGGTCGGTTTTTTGATTGACTTTTATGCGTATCTGTGGTATAATCAGATCAGAAAGGAGGCGGCTGAAATGAACGATCAGGCTATACTTTCCAGCAAGGGCGACCTTACATCATTTACATTCGGAAATGTGAATATCCGCTTCAAAACATCACCCAAGCTTGAAAGGTACACGCAAATAAAAGAATGGGATAACGGCTACATTGTTACAATGGCAAGGTATAACGGCAAAGAGGTCGAAGAATATATTGACCTTGTACCGATACTTGAAAACCTGTATTTTGATGCCGCCGAATTCCTGAAGCCCATCAGAAAGGTGATGATAGTTTATGACTGACCCGAAAATAATAGCAGAATCTGCGGATATGATAGTCAATGGCTATGCGTTTACAAGATCCGATGATAATGTGCGTGTGCTCAATCTTAACGCTGTTGGCTCAGCAGCTGTGATAGGTAAGAATAACGAAGTTATTGAAACCAGTATGGATGATATTGAGCTCGATATCGTTATGAACTATTATAAAAGGAACAAAGCCTTTCTGGAGGATTGAGTATGCCAAAGTACTATGAATTCAAGGTCTGCGGATATTATCTGTATTTTACCTCGCATTGTATAGTTGAGGCAATGCACGTTCATGCAAGTGATAATAAGCTTACAGAGTCGGGCTCGGCAAAGTTTTTTGTAAAAAGCAGCGGTGAGACCGTCGTTCAGAACAAGGGAAGACTTAATGACAGAGAACTGTCTAAGATACAGGCGTTCATAAAAGAAAACTATATGGAAATGTATCTCAAATGGACAGAATACAGTGAAAACGGATTTTTTGAGAAATAAGATCAGACCGACCGTTCCGCAGGTGAACGGTCGGTTTTTTAGTTAAGGCCGAAGCTTATCGAGATCGCCGAATCTACCGCCGACATCGAGCGGTCATCAAGCGAGCCCATTTTTTCACGCAGTCTGCGTTTGTCTAATGTACGGATCTGCTCCAGCAGCACTACCGAGTCCCTCGCAAGACCGCTTTCGCCTGCCTCGACCTCTATGTGCGTGGGCAGTCTTGCCTTATCGTGACGGCTGGTTATTGCCGCCGCTATCACTGTCGGTGAATGGCGGTTGCCGACATCGTTCTGCACTATAAGGACAGGCCTGAGCCCTCCCTGCTCCGACCCGACCACGGGGCTCAGGTCAGCGTAATATATGTCGCCTCTGTGTACGTTCAAAGCGATACACTCCTATCTTTTGGGTTTCTGTTTATATAATTGACAGGTTTGTAATTTCTATTCAGCCAAAGGGAAAGAAGCTCCCTTATCATTATATGAAAGGCGCTTCTTCACTGTGAAAGGCTTCACAGAAATACAACCTGTACGCCGTACAAATACAAGCGTTTTTCACAAAAGGACAGTAAAAATCCGACAAACATTGTCTTTTTTGTATATTGACGTAAGTGGAATAATTTTGTATACTATTATATGTGACTAATTATCCGAAAACATTTTATAGTAAAGGGTTGATTTTTAATGGCAAAGGTAGTAAAGTTCGGCGGAAGCTCTCTCGCCAGTGCCGAGCAGTTCAAAAAGGTAAAGGATATCATCACCGCTGACGGCGCAAGAAGGTTTGTTGTGCCATCTGCTCCCGGAAAGAGATTTTCCGAGGACACAAAGGTTACAGATATGCTTTACAGCTGCTATGATCTCGCAGTAAAGGGCAAGGATTTTGACAAGCAGTTCGAGCAGATCAAGCAGAGATATAATGAGATCATTTCCGAGCTCGGCCTTGACTTCTCTCTGGAGAAGGAGTTCGAGGTCGTTAAGGCCTGCTTTATAGGCAAGGCAGGAAGAGATTATGCTGCTTCCAGAGGTGAGTACCTTAACGGTATGGTGCTTGCAAATTATCTGGGATATAACTTCGTTGACGCAGGTGAGGTCATCTTCTTCAACGATGCAGGCCAGTTCGATGCAAAGAAGACAGGAAAGGTTCTCTCAGAGAGACTTGCAAACCTTGAAAATGCAGTGGTTCCCGGCTTCTACGGCTCAATGCCCAATGACACTATCAAGACCTTCTCAAGAGGCGGCTCCGATGTTACAGGCTCTATTGTTGCGGCAGCAGTAGGCGCTGACATCTATGAGAACTGGACCGACGTTTCGGGCTTCCTTACCTGCGACCCGAGAATAGTTAAAGACCCTGCTCCTATCAAGACTATCACCTATAAGGAGCTTCGTGAGCTTTCATATATGGGTGCTACGGTTCTTCACGAGGACGCTATCTTCCCTGTAAGAAAAGCAGGCATTCCGATAAACATCAAGAACACAAACAAGCCTGACGATGAGGGCACAATGATCGTTGAGTCCACCTCGCAGAAGCCCGAGTATACCATTACAGGTATCGCAGGAAAGAAGGGCTTTACAGTAGTCAATATCGAGAAGGATATGATGAATGCCGAGATAGGCTTCGGCAGAAGAGTGCTCGAGGTGTTTGAGAAAAACGGCATCTGCTTTGAGCATATGCCTTCGGGTATCGACACTATGTCTATCGTTGTTCATCAGCAGGAGTTCGCTCCCAAGGAGCAGGAGATACTTTCGGGCCTTCACAGAAACTGCTTCCCCGATGTTATCGACATTGAGACCGACCTTGCTCTTATCGCAGTAGTCGGCCGTGCGATGAAGTCCAACCGCGGTACAGCAGGCAGAATATTCTCGGCACTGGCTCACGCTCATGTAAATGTAAAGATGATAGATCAGGGCTCGAGTGAGCTTAACATCATCATAGGCGTAAGCGAAGACGACTTCGAGAAGGCTATGAAGGCTATCTACGATATCTTCGTTGAGACAAAACTCTGATTTGTTAATTTTTTAACTGTACTTTTTGAACTCTATTGACATTATCTTAAAGTCTGTTATAATAATATTGTGGGAGTTTTGCATTTTGCAGACTCCGATCCATAAATCTTTTTAAGGAGGACATTCGTAATGGAAACCTATGGAATCGAAAAAATCGGTATCACCAATCCTAAGGCTGTTTACCGCAACCTTTCACCCGCAGTGCTGACTGAGCACGCTATCATCAAGGGCGAGGGACAGCTCAGCGACACAGGCGCTCTTGTTGTAAAGACAGGTAAGTATACAGGCCGTTCCGCTAAGGATAAGTTCATCGTTGATGACGGTGAGGCTCATAAGAACGTAAACTGGGGAGATGTAAACTTCCCGATCACAAGAGAGAAGTTTGAGGCTATCAAGGCTAAGGTTATCGCTTATCTCCAGAACAGAGACATCTATGTGTTCGACGGCTTTGCAGGTGCAGACCCCAAGTACACAAAGAAGTTCAGAATTGTAAATGAGCTCGCAAGCCAGAATCTCTTTATCAGAGACCTGCTTATCAGACCTACTGAGGAGCAGCTTGCTGATTTCGGTGATCCATTCTTCACTATTATCGCTGCTCCCGGCTTCAAGTGCGTTCCCGAGGTTGACGGAACACGTTCTGAGGCTGCTATCCTTCTTGACTACGAGACCAAGTGCGCAGTTATCTGCGGTTCGGGCTACTCGGGCGAGATCAAGAAGACTGTATTCTCCACAATGAACTACTATCTGCCTTTCGAGGGTGTTCTTCCTATGCACTCCTCTTCAAATGCAGACCCTGTTACTAAGGATACAGCAGTATTCTTCGGTCTTTCCGGAACAGGTAAGACAACACTTTCCGCTGATCCTAACAGACTGCTCATCGGTGATGACGAGCACGGCTGGTCTGAGAACGGCGTATTCAACATCGAGGGCGGCTGCTATGCTAAGTGCATCAACCTCAGCGCTGAGGGCGAGCCCGAGATCTACAATGCTATCAAGTTCGGTTCACTGGTTGAGAACGTTGTTATCGACCCTGATACCAGAAAGCCTGACTATGACGATGCTACCCTTGCTGAGAACACAAGAGTAGGCTATCCTATCGAGTACATTCCTAACGCAGCAGTTCCGAGCGTTGGCGGTATCCCTACCGTTATCATCTTCCTGACAGCTGACTCCTTCGGCGTTCTGCCTCCTATCAGCCGTCTTACAAAGGAAGCTGCTATGTATCAGTTTGTTACAGGCTTTACCTCTAAGGTAGCAGGTACCGAGATCGGTATCACAGAGCCTACACCTACTTTCTCTACACTGTTCGGAGAGCCCTTCATGCCGTTGCCTGCTGAGAAGTATGCTGAGATGCTCGGTGAGAAGATCGAGAAGTACAACACCAAGGTTTACCTTGTAAACACAGGCTGGACAGGTGGTCCTTACGGCACTGGTACAAGAATGAAGCTGAAGTTCACAAGAGCTATGGTAACAGCAGCTCTGAACGATGCTTTTGATAAGAACAATGTTCAGTTCGTTCACGATGACAGATTCAACCTTGAGATCCCTCAGGCAATTCCTGAGTCCGATGTACCTGCTGAGATCCTCAATCCTCGTGATACATGGGCTGACAAGGCTGCTTACGATGCACAGGCTAACAAGCTTGCTAAGATGTTCCAGGACAACTTTGCTAAGAAGTATCCTGATATGGACAAGGCAATCGTTGAGGCAGGCCCTAAGGCTGATTAATAATTACATCTGCAAAGACCGCTCCGTAGTTTCGGAGTGGTCTTTTGTTGCTTGCTGTCGTTAAAAAGTACAAATAATGACTTTACAAAACGCCCTGTTTATGCTATAATATATATGTATAGATGTACGGACAAGCTCTGAGAGGAGTGATAATATGAAAGGTATGATAAAAACACCGCTGAAAATGTTGGCTGTGTCTGCTATGGCTGTGAGTCTGCTTATGTGCTCGGGTGCCTGGCTTGGTGCTCGGGAACAGAATACGCAGTCGGCTGTGATTTATGCAAGCGCTGACAGCACTGAGCTTTCTGCGGTGACAGGGTTCAGGGCGGAACGCTCGGGCAATACAGTCACTCTGAAATGGGATCAGGGAGACTACCTCGGCTGTAATGTTATGATGTACAGCGGCGGCAAGTGGACAAAGAAAAAACAGATCGTAAGAAAATACAGTACTGCATACACTAATGTTGCACCTGATGTTTCAAGGTTTTCCATAACACCGTTCGGCTGTGACAATAAAGGCAAGTACTTCTACGGCGAAACCACTGAGATCGTCTGCGAGTTTACACCTGAGCTTTCAAAGGTAACAGGTCTGAAAGCGGCCGAGACCAAAGACACCTCCGTAAAGCTGAACTGGAGCCCTGTCAAGTATGCTGACGGATATGGAGTTTTCCTCAAGTATACCGAGGGCTACAGAGAGGTCGCAAAGACCGCAGGCACTACCTGCACAGTTACGGGTCAGCCGCCCTCTTACAGAAGGCACTTTATTGTTAAGGCTTACTATAAAACCTCTGACGGCAGATACGTTTACGGTCCTGCTTCCGACCAGCTTAAAACAGCCACCTGCCCTGCAACGGTCTCGGGACTGAAAGCGTCGAAATCGACCTACAATTCGATAACGCTCAGCTGGAACAGAACCTCCTGCTCGCAGTACATAGTTTATCAGATGAAAAACGGCAAGTGGGTCAGAATAGCAAAGCCGACCGCAAACTCCTATACGGTGACAGGTCTTGACAATAACACGGCTTATAAGTTCGTTATCCGTGCCTGCAAGCTTGATGACTACAACAAGGAGCATCTGGGCTGGCTGTCGAATATAGTTCAGGTAAAGACTGCTAAGAACACTATCACCACTAAAAACGGTGTTACCTATGTAAACGGCATACTCATTGCCAACAAGACTTATGCTCTGCCTGCTTCATATAACCCGGGCGGATTGACCTCGGAGACCTATAATGCGTTCACTGAGATGAGAAATGCCGCTTCAAGAGACGGTATAAGCCTTTGGATATGCTCGGGCTTCCGTTCGTATGACACGCAGAGGTGGCTCTACCAGAGCTATGTGAACCGTGACGGCAAGGCTGCCGCTGATACCTATTCTGCAAGGGCAGGCCACAGTGAGCATCAGACAGGTCTTGCAATGGACCTTAACTACGCAAGCAGCTGGTTTGACAACACACGAGAAGCTCGCTGGATAGCAAATAACTGCTGGAAATACGGCTTCATTATCCGCTATCCGCAGGGCAAGCAGAACATCACGGGCTACAAGTATGAGTCATGGCACGTAAGGTACCTCGGCAAGGACTTAGCCAAGAAGGTCTATGACAGCGGCCTTTGCTTAGAAGAATATCTTGGCATTACCTCACAGTATAATTACTGATGTTTTTGAGAGCTCTGCTTCGGCGGAGCTCTTTTTTGGCAGTTCCTACAGAAAAATGTCTGTAATTTTGGCTGATATGCTATAGAAAAAAAGTTGGAAATTTGGTATAATAAAGTGATATATTATCAGCACACTCGGGGCGCTTCCCTGAGGAGAATTTTCGACCCATGCGAAAGGATCGCTCACTATGGACATAAAAGGATTACTGAAAAGAATATCAGCAGGCGCTCTCTGTGCTGCTGTAGGAATATGCGCTTCAGGCTGCTATCTGCTGCCCGATGAGGAGGAGATACTCGAAGCACCCGAGGTCAAGGCAAGTGATGTAAGCTATACAACTGTCACCGCCAAGAAAAGAGACCTTGAGAAAAAGATCGTCACAACAGGAACTGTCACGGCTGAAAGGCAGTACCCGCTTTCGTATGAGAAGCAAAGCGGTGTTATCTCAAAGTTCTACGTCCGTGCAGGCGATGAAGTCAGCGAGGGCGACGTTATCTGCGACCTTGACACAGCAGACCTTGACTTCCAGATAGAACAGAAGGAGCTGTATGTTGAGAAAGCCAAGCTGAATGTTCAGATGATATATGAGGGCGGCGGAACTCAGGCTCAGATAGATTCTGCCTACGTTGACCAGCAGCTCGTCGAAAAGGAGCTTGCAAAGCTTCAGGCTCAGAAGGAAGGCTCGGAGCTTGTCTCTCCGATAGACGGAATAGTTTCAAGCATTTCCGACATAAGAGCAGGCGACAATGTAAGCTCGGGTCAGGTGGTAGCAACCGTTATTGATACGAGCGCTCTGTACATAGCTATCAAGCCCTCGGAGCTTTCACAGTTCAAAATGGATATGGAGCTCCAGATAAGGATAAATGATGACTACTATGACGGTGTTGTGTTTATGACCCCTGAGGCGCTCGTTGAGTATCAGGCAGAGCAGAAGGATGACCACAATGCAGTCGATGAGACAGGCATAGCCTACGAAGCCGAGACAGTTTACGTCCGCTTTAAGGACACTCCGCCTGCCGATGCGGTCGGACAGCTTGCTGATACGGTGCTCGTTCTTGAGAGCGTTCAGGACGCTATAGTTATCTCGAACAACCTTATTAAGAAGGTTGACGGTGAACAGGTGGTTTATGTCCTCAAAGACGGTGAAAAAACTGCAGTTCCCGTTGAGGTAGGACTTTCTACAGGCTCACAGAGCGAAATAGTATCGGGGCTCAGTGAGGGCGACGAGATAATCATCAGATAACGAGCGAAAGGACTTTCCATGTTTACTTTATTGTTCAGAAAGATGCGCAACACCAAATGGATGGTGTTCTGCCTTCTGATTGGTTTTATAATGGCATCGGCTATGATGAGTACAGTGCCGATATATATGAATGCGTCACTGCAGAGAATGCTTGTAAAGGATATGGAATCGTTCCAGAAGGAGTACGAGATATATCCGGGCGCTTACAACACGAGCTACAGGCTCAAAATGGATATTACACCCTCTGCCCAGAAGGAGATAATCGACAGCTACAATGAAAAGGCTGAAAAGAAGTTCTCAGAGCTCGGGCTTGACAGCTCTGCCGAGAAAAAGGTGATCTCGGGCGAGTATATGTATGTTAAGTCTATGGAGGTAACGGCAGGCAATCCTCAGGCTAGGTTTACTATCGCAGGTATGAGCAGTATCGCTGACCATATCTCTATAAAGCAGGGCAGAATGGCAGAGGCAGGTCAGCGTGATGACGGTGTGTTTGAGTGCATCGCAACTGAGAAGTCGCTCAAAACTACCGAGCTTGCAGTAGGCTCTGTCTATGAGGTCGGAGATGTGTTCCATGAGGAGGCAGGCTCTGCTAAGATAGAGATAGTCGGCACCTTTGATGTAAAAGACCCGAACGACATATATTGGGCTGAGGGCCTTGATTCCGAGTACACAGCCTATGTGTTCATGGACTATGACACCCTGTATGACAAGGGCATAGACACAGGCGTTATGAACATAAATGATGCCTCTCATAACTTTGCTATCGACTACTCCGCAATGGACATGAATGAGATCGACAGCACACTTGAGAAGCTTAAAGCCCATAAGAATTACTTCAAGGAAAACTCTATCGGCTTCAGCGTTCCTGCAACCGAGATACTTGAGGATTACTCCAAGCGTGCAGACCAGCTGCAGCTGGTGCTGTGGCTTTTGCAGATACCTGTGATACTGATGATTATTTTCTATCTGTTTATGGTATCACAGCTGAATGTCGAGCAGGAGAGAAACGAGATAGCCGTATTCAAGAGCAGAGGTGCAAGCCGTACTCAGGTAATGGGTATCTACGCTATGGAGTCGCTGGTGCTGGGTGTTATCACAGCCGTGATAGGACCGTTCGCAGGACTGGGGCTTTGCAGAATACTGGGTGCTTCAAACGGATTTTTAGAGTTCGTAAACAGAAAGTCTCTCCCCGTTCACCTGACAGTGCAGGCATTTGTCTATGCGGCAATTGCGGTGGCTGTGTTCTTCGTGACTACAATGCTTCCGATTTTTCCTGCCACAAAGACAACTATTGTTGAGCACAAGCAGTCAAAATCCAAGAAGAAAAAGCACGCACTCTGGGAAAAGGTCTGCCTTGACTTTATACTGGTGGGCGGATCGGCAGGCTGGCTCTACTACCATAACAAAACTCAGGAGACCCTTATAAAGCAGGGCGTAACAGACACTACCGCAACGGTCAATCCGCTGATGTTTGTGGCCTCAACTGCGTTTATACTCGGTCTGGGTCTTTTCCTTATAAGAATTTACCCCTATGTTATCAGGATAATTGCAAGGCTCGGCAAGCGTGTATGGAGCCCTGCGCAGTATGTTTCGCTCACAAATATAGGCCGTTCGGCTACAGGAAGAGAACGCTTTCTTATGCTGTTTCTGGTGCTGACGGTGTCGCTCGGAGTTTACTTCGCAAACACCGCAAGAGCCCTCAACCGCAACGCCGAGGAGACTGTCACCTATGCAACAGGCTGTGATGCTATCCTTCAGGAGGAGTGGTACAGCAGCAAGATAGAACAGGCTCAGCAGAGCGTATCTCCGACAGGTGCGGCACAGATGGCGCAAGCACCTGCTCAGGAGGAGGAAGAGGAGGAAGACACTGAAACTGTCATCTCATACGTTGAGCCTGCATTTGAAAGATTTGAAAAGCTCGCAGGAGTTGAGAAAACTGCAAGAGTGTTCCGAAAAGACGGAGTTAAGATCACCTCATCGAAAATGAACGTTACAACCAAGGCTTCCGATGAGGATAATGATAACAAACGCTCCCGTGACTATTATCTCGATCAGGACCTTGAAAAGACAAAGACCGGCAACACAAGCAGTAAGGTACAGCTTATGACGGTCGTTCCGCATGAGTTCTCCGAGGTAATACGCTTTGAGGACAGGCTTCTGCCCGTTCAGATAAACAACTACCTGAATGCTCTCGCTGAGTACACCCCGGGAGTTATCCTCTCGTCAAGCTTTAAGGATTACGGGCTTTCGCTCGGAGATACAGTTACCTGCACATGGGGCGGTAATGATGACTTTGATGTTACTGTCCTCGCCTTTGTGGATTACTGGCCGGGGCTCAGCCCGTACAAGACCACCAAAGACGGCAGCTACATGGACTTTGCGATAATGAACTTTGACTATGTCAGGGTAGTTACGAACGTTGAGCCCTATCAGGTGTGGTTTAAGCTTGAGGATGACGCCTCTATCAATGATTTCTACAAGTCGGTTGATGATGCTAAGATAGAGCTTACCGACATTCAGGCAAGAAGCCAGCAGATAATTGAGAAGAAGAATGACCCTATGCTTCAGGGCATGAACGGAGCACTTACTCTCGGCTTTATCATTATTATGATAATGTGCATTATCGGTTTTCTGATTTACTGGATACTCTCTATCAAGAGCAGAACGCTGCAGTTCGGAATACTTAGGGCTATGGGTATGAAGTTCAGAGAGATAATCGCAATGATAGTTTATGAGCAGGTGCTTGTATCAGGAGTTGCGATATTTACGGCAATGTTCATAGGCGGAGTTACGAGCGACCTGTTTGTTCCGCTGTTCCAGAGCATATTTGATGCAGCTAAGTCAGTGCCCGAATTTGTTGTTCTCCCCGACAGAGGAGATTATATCAAGCTTTATATTATAATCGGAGCAATGCTTTTGTCGGCATTCGTAATTCTCGGCAGACTGATAAAGAAGATCAAGATCAGTCAGGCACTTAAACTCGGTGAAGATTAATTTGTATCGGGGGATAACCTCTTGAAAAAAGGGGCATCCCCCGATAAGCTGCCTTGAATACAGCCGCTTATTGTTTAAGAGCTGTGTCAGCAGGGCATTTTAAAAGCACAGAGGAGGTACTAAATGAAAATACTTGTAATAGACGGAAACAGCATAATGAACCGTGCCTTTTACGGAATAAAGGCTCTGTCAAATTCAAAGGGACAGTTTACAAATGCACTGACAGGCTTTCTGAATATATGGCTGAAGGAGCTCTCGGAAGTAAAGCCCGACTGCACTGCGGTTGCATTCGACCTTAAAGCGCCGACCTTCCGCCACAAGGCGAACGCTTCCTACAAGGCAAACCGCAAGGGTATGCCCGAGGAGCTTGCTCAGCAGATGCCTGTTATCAAGGAGCTTTTGGAATACCTCGGAGTAAGGCGGATAGAGTGCGAGGGCTATGAGGCTGACGATATAATCGGCACGCTTTCTCATGCGGCTGAGCTATCGGGAAACGAGTGCATTATCCTAACGGGAGACCGTGACAGCTTTCAGCTTGTGACAGATAAAGTAACGGTCAGGCTTGCAGGCACTAAGGAAACAAAGGTATACACTCCCGAGCGCATTAAAACCGAGTATGGAGTATCACCCCGCCAGATGATAGAGGTCAAGGCTCTTATGGGAGATACCTCGGACAATATCAGCGGTATCAAGGGCATAGGCGAGAAGACAGCCCTTGCTCTCATTCAGGAGTGCGGAAGCGTTGACGGTCTGTATGAAAAGCTTGCAGATATAAAGCTTACACCCTCGGTGAGAACAAAAATTGAAAACGGCAAGGCTGCTGCCTACGACAGCCGTTTCCTTGCTGAAATAAGCCTTGAAGCCCCCATAAATACCGACCTTGACTACTATATGTCGGCTGAGAAGAATGAAGCTAAGGCTTCACAGCTTTTAAGTGACCTTGAAATGCTCAAAATGCGTGAGAGGCTGGGTCTTGCAGGCGGAGTGCCTGTACCCTCGGGAGATGTTGAGGAAAAGAAGCTGAAGCTCTCCGATATGCCGAAGATAGAAGTTACTGAGCTTACAGCCGATGACATAACCGATGAGCCTTGCTGTTTTGAGCTTGCGGGCGGAAAGCTTGCGGTGCTGAAAGGAGAAAAGATATACACTGCCGAGGACAAGGGTCTTATCCTTTCGTTCCTTTCATCAGCTGCGCCGAAATCCTGCTTTGAAGCAAAGAGCGTTCACAAGTACGCTTTTGATAACGGGTCAGAGCTTAAAAACCTCCGCTTTGTCTGCGACCTTGCAGGCTATCTGCTCAATTCGCAGTCAAGTGAGTATACTGCCGAAAATCTTTGCTCCGCATACAGATGTATGTATCGCTCCGATATGGGAGACTTCTCTGACCTTGCAAGCCTGCCTGCTCTCTGTGAGAGACTTGAAAAGGAGCTCGAACTGACCGATATGAAAAAACTCTATGAAGAGATTGAGCTTCCTCTGTGCGAGGTGCTGGCTTCAATGGAGCATTACGGTGTCAGGGCTGATGCCGAGGGTATCAGGAAATTCGGCGATGACCTTAAAATCAAGATAGATGAGCTCACCCGTGAGATATATGACTATGCAGGGAAAGAATTTAATATCGCATCGACAAAGCAGCTGGGAGTTATCCTATTTGAAGAACTTGGACTGCCTGTAAAGAAGAAAACAAAGTCGGGCTACTCCACTAATGCAGAGGTGCTTGAAAGCCTTATCGACAAGCACCCGATAATCCCTCTGATACTGGAGTACAGAACGCTTACAAAGCTTAATTCAACCTATGTAGACGGGCTTTTGAAGCTTATCGGTGAGGACGGCAGAGTTCACTCTGTTTTCAAGCAGACCGAAACACGCACCGGACGTATATCCTCTACAGAGCCCAATATGCAGAATATACCCGTCAGAAAAGAAATAGGCAGAAATATGCGTAAGTTTTTTATCTCCGAAGACGGCTACACCCTCGTTGATGCCGACTACAGCCAGATCGAGCTGAGAGTTCTTGCAAGCGTCTGCGGTGACGAAAATATGCAGGAAGCCTTCCTTTCAGGCAAGGATATTCACACATCTACTGCGGCATCGGTATTCGACATTCCCGAGGACTTCGTTCAGCCTGAAATGAGAAGTGCCGCAAAGGCGGTAAACTTCGGTATAATTTACGGCATAGGTGCGTTCTCGCTCTCAAAGGATATAGGTGTATCGGTCAATGAGGCAAAGCAGTATATAAAAAATTACCTCGACAATTTCCCGAAGGTCTCAGCCTTTATGGATAAGACTGTCGAGGACGGCATAAAAAACGGCTATGTCAGCACTATCTTTGGAAGAAGAAGATATATCCCCGAGCTTAAAGCCTCAAATAAGGTTATGCAGGCTTTCGGAAAAAGAGCCGCTATGAATGCCCCTATTCAGGGCGCTGCTGCGGATATAATCAAGATAGCTATGGTTAAGGTTTATGAGCGTATAAAGAAGGAAAAACTCGACGGCAGGCTCATTTTGCAGGTACACGATGAGCTTATCCTTGAGGTAAAGGAAGCAGATAGAGAAAAGGCAGAAAAGCTTCTTAAAGAGGAAATGGAGAATGCAGTGAAGCTCGCAGTTCCAATGACCGCCGATGTCCATAGCGGCAAAAGCTGGTTCATCGCTAAGGGATGACACGTAAAAACTGATATAAGGACGTAGGACAATGGAGAAAACAGAGATACTTAGAGAATACTTCGGGCACGCCGATTTCAAGGAAGGTCAGGCGGAGCTTATTGACGCTATCCTGTCGGGGCAGGACGTGCTGGGCATAATGCCTACAGGGGCAGGTAAGTCGATTTGCTATCAGGTGCCTGCACTTATGCTTGACGGGATAACTATAGTTGTATCTCCGCTGATATCTCTGATGAAGGATCAGGTCACGGCTCTTGTTCAGGCAGGAGTGCCCTGTGCCTATCTTAACTCGTCGCTGACCTCGGAGCAGTATATGAGGGCCCTTCAAAACGCTAAGAGGGGAGCTTACAAGGTGATTTATGTTGCTCCCGAAAGGCTCACAACCGAGAGCTTTTTAGGGCTGTGCTCGCAGGTGAGGGTCTCAATGGTGACAGTTGATGAGGCGCACTGCGTATCACAATGGGGGCAGGACTTCCGCCCCTCGTATATGCGTATTCCCGAATTTCTGGGACAGCTCGGCTACAGACCGATAGTTTCGGCATTCACGGCTACAGCGACCGTTTCTGTCAGAGATGACATTATCAGAATGTTAGGTCTTAACTCTCCGTTTGTAAAGACAACAGGCTTTGACAGACCAAACCTTTATTTCGGAGTAATGCAGCCGAAAAACAAGTACAATGCCCTCAAAGAGATCCTTGAGCGCAACCGTGACAAAAGCGGCATAGTTTACTGCTCAACGAGAAAGACCGTTGAAGAGGTCTGCGACAAGCTTTGTGCGGACGGTTACGCCTGCACACGCTATCACGGCGGGCTCTCCGATGAGGAGCGTATAAGAAATCAAGACGATTTTATCTATGACCGAAAAACTGTCATTACTGCTACAAACGCTTTCGGAATGGGAATTGACAAATCGAACGTATCCTTTGTTGTTCACTACAATATGCCGAAGAATATAGAGAGCTATTATCAGGAAGCAGGCAGGGCAGGCCGTGACGACTCTGAGGCGGAGTGCATATTGCTTTATTCTCCGAAAGACGTTCAGACGAACATCTTCCTTATTGAGAACTCCAAGGACAGTGCCGACCTTGACGAGGAAACAGCCGAGCTTCTCAAGCGCCGTGATATGCACAGGCTGTCTGTAATGAAGGATTACTGCACCTGTGATGACTGCCTCAGGGCATACATAAGGCGCTACTTCGGAGAAAACCCCGAGGAAAGCTGTGAGAAGTGCTCAAACTGTAAGGGGAACTTCACCGAGGTTGACGTAACACTGGAAGCTCAGAAAATAATGTCCTGCATTTACAGGCTGTATCAGAGACATCTGCGCTTTGGAATGACTGTAGTGTCGGGCATACTTGCAGGCTCGGAGAGCGAGAAGATCTCGCATTTTAAGCTGGACACTCTTTCAACCTACGGCATTATGAAGGGCGAAACTCAGGTGAGGATAAGAAGCATTATCCGCCACCTTGAAAACAAGGGCATGATAGCGGTTGATGACCATTCCGCACTTACGCTTACGAGCCGTTCTGCGGCTGTGCTTCGGGGCGAGGAAAAGGTCATCATGCGTGTGCGTGAGGAGAAGAAGGCTCAGAAGAATACTGTATCAAGCTTTGATAAGGACCTTTTCACAGCGCTCAGGGCTGTCAGGACAGAGCTTGCAAAACAGCTTAGTCTGCCGCCTTATATGATCTTCTCAGACCAGACCCTCAGGGATATGAGCGTAAAGAGACCTCTTACAGAAGAGGGTATGCGCTCGGTTTCGGGAATAGGAAAGGCAAAAGCGGAGAGGTACGGAAAGTACTTCATAAAAGCAATCTCCGACTGGCTTGCAGAGAACGAGCAGAGAGAAAAAGAGAATGTAGCAGGCGGCTACAGCTATATTGATACGCTCAGAGATACCAAGCCAAAGTCCATTTATGAAGCCATAGTTCCAAGAGCAGGCGAGCTTCATGACCTTGGGGACAGCGTGACCATAAGGGAACTTTGCAGTGAGATACTGACACAGCTTTCAGTGAATGCAAGAGTGTCTGTCCTCAGAGATGCAGTGAACAGCTGGCTTTTCAACGAGGGCTACCTTACCAAACCCGACGGAAAGCACTTTGATATAACTATCCTGTCCGAGGAAGCAGGTATCACAAAAATAAAAAAACAAAAGCAAAGCGGAGAATACTACACCTACCTTGTGATAGACCCTCAGGGGCAGATGTTTATTTTCGCAAACCTTGATGAAATACTGAAAGGAAAATAACTATGACTGTCTGTGCAGTTTCTACCCCCTTAGCCGAGGGCGGAATTTCAGTGATAAGAATAAGCGGTGAGAAGGCACTGTCAATTGCCGAGAGGGTATTCAAGCCACTCAGCTGTGAGAGCGTGTCTGCAATGGCAGGCTACACCTGTGCATACGGCAAAATAGTAGAGCCCGAAAGCGGAAGAACTGTTGATGAGGGCGTGCTCACTGTGTTCAGAGCGCCACGCTCCTATACAGGAGAGGACGTTTGCGAGATAAGCTGTCACGGCGGAGTTTTCGTCACTAAAAAGGTGCTGCGGCTTTGTCTTGAATGCGGTGCAAGGCTCGCAGACAGGGGAGAATTCACCAAGCGTGCTTTCCTCAACGGCAAGCTCTCCCTCACTCAGGCAGAGGCGGTCATGGATATAATCTCCGCCGAGGGTGACTATGCGCTTTCCTCAGCAAACCTGACACGCTCGGGCAGGCTGTTCGGACAGATAACTGCGATAAGAGACAGCCTTGTGGGCGAGCTTGCTTCTCTTGCGGCATGGGTGGATTATCCCGATGATGATATTCCCGCTGTTACCGAAGAGAGCTTAAAAAAGGCTCTCTCAGATGCCGACAGGGAGCTTTCAAAGCTTCTTCGTGACTATGACAGCGGAATGATACTAAAAAGCGGTATTGACACAGCCATAGTCGGCAAGCCCAATGTAGGAAAGTCAACGCTGATGAATCTGCTCCTCGGGTATGACCGTTCTATTGTCACGGATATTGCAGGCACTACCCGTGATGTTATCGAGGAGACCGCCTCGCTGGGTGAGTACACTCTCAGGCTCAGTGATACGGCAGGTATAAGAGAGGCCTCCGATCAGGTCGAGGCAATAGGCGTGGAGCTTGCAAAAAAGCGTATAGACAGGGCTATGCTCATTCTTGCTGTGTTTGACAGCTCGGACACTCTGTCCGATGAGGACATAGAGCTGATAGAGCTTCTGAAAGGCTCGGGCAAGAGGGTGATAGTGATACTCAACAAGAAAGACCTCGGCAGCAGGATAGAGAGCGAGTTTGAAGGCTTTGAAAGCCTTATCTCGGTTTCCGCCAAGACCGAAGACTGCCGTGAGCTTATCCGTGAAGAGGTCGCAAAGCTTTTCCCTGTTGGGCAGTTCGACCCTGACAGCACGGTCTTTGCAAATGAGCGCCAGAAGGACTGCGTAAGGCGTGCCTATGAGCATATCAGCACTGCCGAGGAAGCTCTCGCAGCAGGCGAGACCTTTGATGCCGTTACAGTGCTTATAAGTGCTGCTGCCGATGAGCTCCTTGAGCTTACAGGTGAAAAAGCTACCGAGGCCGTAGTCAATGAGGTGTTCTCACGCTTCTGTGTAGGAAAATAAAAAGCCCGATCCGATTGAGCATTGCTGCACACGATCGGATCGGGCTTTATTATTCATCATCAGAGCCGAGACCGTTATTTATGACCATATTATAGGAAGCATTTGCAATCCGGCTTTCTTTTTTCTCACGCCAGCGGTCTATATCACTTTTGATAGCCATCATCTCATCGGCGATAAGCTCTACCTTGTCAGGTCGGACATACCTGAGGTACGAGACCATTCTCTCAATACCCTTAGGGCTTCCGATGTGCTCCGCTATGATGTTTCCGAGCTCAGCAGGGAAGCCGAGCTCGGAAAGCGCTGTGATGAGCTCATCACGGGCTTTGCTCCATACGGCTCTGCCGTCAGTGTTATTTAACATAGCTGTCTCCTCAGTAAAGCTTCGGCAGGTCTTCGAGGGTAACGGAGTTCGGGCTGTCATATACTTTTTTCAGATACTCATAGCTTGTGAATTCCTCGCTCAGGCAGAATACCTTTGACCATGTCATGAAGCTTGCCCAGCCGACTTTTTTATCGTGAATCTCATCAACATCCGGCAGAGTTCCGGTTTCGCCGATCAGCACTATTTTGGGTCGGTCTGTTATTTTTATGAGGTCATTATACATATCCTCGCAGGCAGTATGAACGTGAGGGTCAGGGTACATATCACGGGAGATTATGTCTGCAACATCGTCGCCCGGGTAGCATTCCCTGAGTGTGCCGTTCCATACCCAGATAAGGTTATTCAGTCCGTGATACTCAGTGAAACGCTCATACATCAGCCTGAACAGCTTGCTGACAGCCTCTGCCCCCTTGGCACCCCACCAGAACCAGTTGCCCTCACACTCGTGGAAGGGTCTCCAGAGGATAGGTATGCCCTTATCACAGAAGGGGCGGAGCAGCCCTGCCATGCTATCCATATCGGAGATCAGCGCTTTGTGTTCGGGTGTGCCCTCAGTAAGGGATTTTACTGCGTCAAAGTCGGTATTTCTTGTAAAGAAGGACTTGGAATGCCCTCCAAGCGGCGAGAACCAGTGCCATGTAAAGGTAATAAGTCCCTTTTTATCAGCCCACTCCCAAGCTCTTTTTAATGTGCCGAAGTTCTCCTCTACCTCTGTCATGCATTCATCGTCGGTATCAAGGTAGTTTATATTCGGCGAGTAGGAGAGCAGTTCAAAGCCGAGCAGTGCAGGCTCTTTTCCTGTAACTGCTTTGATCTTGTGAAGCTCCTCCTGTGCAATTGTCTGAGTATGCTGACCTGTTATAATTTTATTGTACGAAATTTCGGACAGATATTTCAGAACATTTTTAACGCACTCCTGTGCATTTTTATTTACGGGGCTGTATAGTTTATCACTCATAATATCACCTCAGAATAAAAAAGTTTCTATTATTGTAGCACAGCATAGTCTGCGAGTCAAGGGGAGAATGAAAAAAATCGGAACGCATTTCATTATTTCCGCCTGCTGTCAGAGCCCCGATCACAGGCTTTTATCAGTATATTACAAAATCAGACTTCTAAACAAAAACACCGAGCGCAGTTTATCGCTCGGTGTTTCGGGTTACTTATGGTTTACCTTAGTTTTGTTCAGCTTGTTTACCTTTGCAGGCTGATCCAGCTTTGATTCAATTTCCTTAAGGCTCTTTTCAGGGCCGCTAAAGAAGCCGTTTAATAGGTCCTGACCCTTATCACGGGAGGCTGAACCTATAAGCTCCTTAGTGCTTTTGTACTTTATCAGATCCTTGAAGTTTTCGTTTGCTTTAATATCTTCCTTGACTTCATTGAATTTAGATTCGGTGATCTTCTTGTTTATGAGCATATTGTCCTTATTGGCTTTGATGAAGTTGACAGCGATGATGTCCGCAATATCTTCCTTGATTTCGTTCTTGTCGGGGGTGCCGGCATAGGATTTCAGCTTTGCCTGTGTGTCGCTGAGTTTCTTGTCAAGGTCGAACTCCTTCTTGGGGAGTTTCTTTGCCTTATCCTGCTCCACTGCCTTTTCAACGTCTTTATAGTAATCTGCCTGCTTTTCTTTTACTTCGTCATTCAGCTCCTTGACAACATCATTCATGCTTGTCAGTGCGAAGTCTATCTGTTTAAGGCTCTCCTGCATAGCATTGATACGCTTCTGAGTTTTGGCATCGGCAAGCTTGCCCTCAACGATATAGCCGTTATCTTTCTTATATTTGAGATACTTGTTTATGTCCTCCTTGGCCTTTTCAAGAGACTTTTTAAGCTCTGCCCTGTTGACCGGCTTTGCAGTTTTTCCGGGGTCAAGACTGTTGTTTGTGAAGTTCTTATAGTCCTCAACAGCTGCTTTTAGCGACTTTGCAGCAGTTTCGTACTGCTTGCTTCCGAAGTGTACCTTCTGGGTTGCATTGTTTACGTCCTTCATAGCGTTGTTAAGCTTCTGAATTACCTCATGAGCATTTCTTCTGCGCTTTTTGAACTCTATCTTTCCGAACTGCTTCTCACCGAAGTATTTTATTTTATGGAACTTGTTTTCAATAGCTTTTCTTTCAGTATTATTACTCGTTGCAGCTTTTAGTCCGGGGAACTTTTTAGGATCAAGCTTATCTTTTGCATATTGAGCAAATTCCTGTATCTGCTTTGAGTATTCAAGTCTGTGTCTGCTGTATTTATGAACGCTCATCGCATTCTTGGAGTGAGACTGCTCATAAGTATTGGCAGTTTGGTTCATTCTCTGAAGAGCTTCTGCTATATTATTGGCGTGGAGCAGATCTGTTTTTATATTCAGGTCGGGATTAGCCAGATCCTGTGAAACGATCATATCCTTGCCCATTCTGGTGATGTTATAAAGCTCGTCGCGCATTCTTGTAAAATTATAGGAATCATCGCCGTCTTTCTGATGTTCATCCAATCCGTCAAGCAATTCCTGTGCCTGCTTAGCTACTTCCATGCAGGCCTTGTCAAAGTCATCAATAGCGTTCAGCTCAGCATGGAGTTTTTTTCTCATATCTTCTATCTGTTTTTTTGATTTCAGCTTTCTGATTTCTTCAATGTCAGCAGGATATTCGAGAACATAGCTGTCGCCGGGCTTGTAGTTATCGTTAAACTTGAAGCCGGGGAGAGACCCGATCTCGAAATTTGAGAATTCTTTAAGTATATGATCCTGTTTTTTCGTATCTGTGACGCCGCACTCGGCATAATACTCACGCAGATAGGTGTTTTCATCAGCTATACCGCAGGAATGTACATCTTTCTTTTCACTGATCGTCTGTATATTTCCGTTCTGATCCCTGTGCTTTCTCGGCCCGTCATAGGAAACATAGTCGGCGTACATATCAAGCATAGTCAGGCACATCTGGATATTCTGAAGCTTATCGACCTTTTCCTTGTTATTGGCATACATAATATTATCGGTAAACCTGCCGATCTTATTATTGTCCTCAGGGAACATGAGCCATTCGGTGCCTTTGTATTTCTGCTGCTCTACACCCTCACGGGTCTCCTCGATAAGGCTGTTGACCTCAACAGACTCCTTCGCATACATCTTACGCAGCTTTGTACGGATATCAATATAACGCTCGTACTGCTCCTGCGTGATCATTTGCTGCTTATCGCCTTTAAGGAGCTGCTCAAAGAAGTCGTTCTTGGCATCACCGATAGGGTTGTGCGACCTGCGGTTATTCGGGTCGGTAGGAATGCTCATAGTATTTGCGAGAATGTCTGCGGTCTCATCATTAGACTTGGCCTTGCTCAGCTTTTCAAGAAAGCCATCATATATCTTATTTTCAGCATCTGTAAATCCCTTTTTTGGCATTGTAGATTACCTCCGTTTTTTGATTTCTGTAATATACACCCGAAAACAGCCCGTTTGGGTGCATAAAGATAAGGCTACTATCAGTATAATACAAACAGGGGGAGTTGTCAATAAGCTATGCCTGATTGCGTTCATACAAAATTTACAAATTTATGGTGCTTTTTAACTTTACCTGTGACAGTTCTGTTACACCCTTGTGTTATAATAAAATAATAATCACAAGATAAGGGGGTAAAGGGTCTGTCATTAAACGGTTATTTATCCAACAACTGGGGACTGCTGATAATCCTTATAGGGTTGTCGCTTCTTCTGCGCTCGGATATTCACCTTGAGCACAGAATGGTGCGTCAGGTTGCAATCACAAATGTTCTGCTTCTTGTGTACTCTTTGATGTCGTATATTGAGCTCTTCTTGGGAGCACTGAAAAAGCCTACCCTTTGGCGCTCAATTATCAGTGCCTGTGACTACAGCCTGCTGACAATGATACTTGTCAGCATTATAATGGTAGTATATCCCGGTCATAAGAAGTATCTGTTTTTGCCCGGCGCTTTGAATATCTTTATGGTGCTTTTGTCTATCCCGACGGGCATAGTATTCAGCTACTCTGATAATAATGTTTTCCAAAGAGGTGTTTTCGGCTATATGCCGTATTTCCTGAACGGTATATATCTTGCCTATCTGCTTCTGAGGGTGTATAAAAGTCTTCGCTGGGACAAGAGCGAGATCGTTCACCTTATTTATATGGCTGCTGTGGCGGTTGTCTGCATGATAATGCCGCTGCTGTTCAAGCTTGCATCTGACCAATGGTTTATAACTACTATTTCGGTAGAGCTGCTTTTGTACTATGTTTTCCTGCTGCAGCGCTACACAAAAAGAGATCCGCTTACGGGGCTTTTCAACCGCCAGTGTTTTTATGCCGACATTGACAAGTTCGACAAAAATCTTACGGCGCTTATAGCGATTGACATGAACGGTCTGAAGCAGATCAATGACGGAAGCGGTCACACCAAAGGCGATGCTGCACTGAAAGCTGTATCGAAGTGCTTCCTTGAAGCTACATCATATAAGCGCCATGTTTACCGCATCGGCGGAGATGAGTTTGTTATTCTTTGCCTGTCTACAGATGAGAGAGATGTAAAGGTAATGGTAAGCAGTATTGAAAGGAATCTTGCCGATACTACATATTCCTGCTCCACAGGCTATGCTATGAGGTCTGAGGGCATGAGTGTAGATGAGCTCTACCGTGAAGCTGACAAAATGCTTTATCAGAGCAAGAGAAAATTCTATGAGGAAAAAGGCATTGACAGAAGAAGGGAAAGAAGAAAAGAAAGAACTGAAAATGTTCAGTCCTGATATAAATAATAAAGCCCGCCGATATTTCGGCGGGCATATTTTATGTCGGCTTATTGCTTGCGAAGAGAAGCTCGTGCTGTTTTTTTACACGCTCCTTTGCAAGCTCACGCAGTCTCTTAGGTTCTTTTATTTCGATCACAGGACCGAAGCTCAGAAGCTGTATAAGAAGCTCGGTTTCATCGCTCTCGTCATACCAGAGCTCAACCGTGTATTCGCCTGTTTCAAGGTTGCGGACAGTGTGCTTCTCATAAGCTGCAAACTGCATCATAAAGCGCTCGACACCGTTGCGCTCGTTAGTGACCCTGATAACAGCAGGTGAGGAGCACTTCCTGTCAGAGAAGTATCTGTCAAGAGAAATATTTTCATTGAAGCATCTTCCTGCATCTCTGATGTCGGTTATCCGTCCGATGTTTATAATACCGCTTCGTTTCGGTCTGCCTTTTTCCATCTTAAAGCAGTAGGCTCTGAATTTGGCATTTTTCGGAGAGTATTCAAGCTTCAGAAGCGCAAACATAGCACTGAAGCTGTGTCCGTGCCCCGAGACATAGTCAATATAGACAAGTCTTTTTCGCTTTACAGCATCAAGGACTGCTCTGAAATGCTTTATATAATCAGGGTCGGAGAAGCTGTCCCCGTCTGAAAAGCGGTCGGTATGCCTGAACTGCTCACGCTTATATAAGGGCTCGCAGTCTGAAAGCCTGCTGTCAAGTCTTGCAAGGGTGTCTTCATCAATAAAAAGCCTGATTCTCGGATCTGAGAGCTTAGCCTTGAGCCACATTTTCTGGAGCTTGCTCAGAAGCTTCATCGGGGGCTTTTTAGTTTTTCGTTTCAGCCTGCCGTCTTCATCACGGGTGAAGAGCTCCCAGTCCTCATCGCCCGGGATAAGCTTCTGCGGCAGGAACAGGACAGAATCCCTGAATGCGTCACGGCTGACTGTCTGACGGACAGTTTTAGCATCTGTGACCTCATTTTCAAGAAGCTCAGAAGCTGTTCTGAAATATGCTCCGTATATTTCACTGAAAATATTCATTCTTCATCACCGCCGTACATTTTGTTCATGCGTTCAACATCATCATAAAAGCGTTTGATGATATCCTCAGCGCCGCCCTCAATACTGACTATCCTTCCTATAAAGGTTTTGACCCAGTGCATGATCTCATTCGGGTCAAGGACATCAGCCGTCAGTGTGTAGAGGTGCTCGCCGCTTTTTTCAAGAGTACAGCACCTTTTTTCGCGCTCCAGCCTGTCAAGGATATAGGGCTCTTTTTCCTCATCGGCATAGAAGGTTATCCTCATCGGAGATGTTTCACAATCAGTTTTGGGGCTGAACGATACCCCGAAGCAACGTGCGATATTTTTCTCATATTCCTCATACAGGGAGCTGTACTCTTTGCAGACAGCTCCTTTTTTAATGGACTTTATCCGATCAAGCCTGACTGAGTTGAATGAATTGAACTTCGGCACAAAGGCAGTCAGATAGCGCCTGCCTGTCTGGACTGAGACAAGTATCTGCATAGGGACGGCATTTAACGGCTCTTTTGAACGGAAGGTCCTGAATGTAAGGCTTTTATGCTCGGATATTGCGCTCAGTATATCCGGAAGAAGAATATCCTCAAGAGTATGTATCATATAGTTATGCTTTATAAAATAGATGTCATTTTTCAGCCCGAGGCTTTTCAGTATACTGTTTCCGATAACTCCGAAGGGCTGGATCTCCGAGAAAAACATCACTGCATCATCAAGGCCCTTGAAATCCCTGGCATAGCCGTCTGCCGTATCTTTTGAGAGGGAATAGTAAAGGGTCTTTCCCTGCTTTTCAGAGAGCACTAAGCCTTCCTCGGTATATTCTCTGAGCTTGTTGCGGACAGTCTGCTCATCAAAAAGCTGGGTGTACTCACTGTTCAGAGCATCGGTTATCTCTCTGAGGGTCAGCTTATTGCCTGTGCATAGAATGTCAATGATGAAAAAGTGAAGCTTTATATCGTTATCGGTAAAGCTTTTGGAACGGTAGGCATTATAAAGAGGATTTTCGGGGATATGACCGCTGTCCACGGAGATAGAAACGCTTCTCCCCCTGACAGAGTCATCATAGCGCATATAGTCACCCATCCAGCTTTCGACACGGCGCTTTTCGTCGCCGTAGGTGCGAATGCTCTTGTGGTCGAAGTCACTTCTTACCTTACAGCCGTAAATAAAGAAGTCACGGATATAGTCTCTTGTTTTGTCAAAGTTTTTTATAAGCTCTGAAAATCCTGCCATAGCGGGCACTCCCTTTCCTTATAATACAGCATAGCATATTTTGTCGGTTTTTGCAACCGTAAGCTTTTTGAGAGTGCAGAAAAATTTAAATGATTATTTCCATCTCCTGTGTTATACTATAATCACGCTAAAGCAAGAGCACCGATCGCTTGGGCAGACATCGGCCGAGTCTCCCGATACTTTAGCTCTGAGCCATGAGCTCAGTAAGTTCGTCACATACAGCATATTTTTTCACCATTTTTTTAATCGGTATGACATGATCGTCGCCGGTGTGACGAGTAAGGTGCATACAGCAAAACAACTGTTTTTTACGCACCTTGATTTTATAAGACACCGACAGCAACCGGAGGATTTATGGTTAAAATTCAAAAGGTGTCTTGTTTATCACAGACAAAGATAAGTCAGAGACAGCAACCCACAAAAAACCTACTATTTCAGACAGTATGAAACAAACCTGACTTGAAAGGAGACAACAATGTTAAACAGAATTAAAGAGACAGCAAACCTCACTCTTACAGAGAACGGCGGTACTGCTTACCGCACAACCACATCCTTCTGCCTTGATATGTTTTTCAAGGCAGGTGCGATGAGATATGCATCAAAAGATGAAATAGCAAATACAGTTACCAAGGCCTTCTGCGAAGACCCTGACAAGACCATGAAGATACTCTTCTTCGCAAGAGATGTCAGAGGCGGTCTCGGTGAAAGACGCTTCTTCCGCTGTGCTGCAAGAACGCTTGCAAAGCTTGCGCCTGAGGCGATAAGAAAGAATATACCTCTCTTTGCAGAGTACGGCCGCTGGGACGACCTGCTTGTACTGCTCGAGACTCCTCTGGAGAATGATGCAGTAGCCGAGATCAGGGTAAGACTCGTTAAGGATACCGAGGCACTTGCAGAAGGCAAGCCTGCTTCGCTCTTAGCCAAGTGGCTTCCCTCGGTCAATGCTTCATCAGCAGAGACTCGTCGTCAGGGCAGACGTATGGCAGTGCTCCTCGGTATGAGCGAGAAGACATACAGAAAGACCTTGTCTTCGCTGCGCAGATATACCGATATAATAGAAAACCGCCTGCGTGAGCGTGACTACACCTTCAGTTATGAGGCTCAGCCCTCATGTGCAATGCTCAAGTACAGAAATGCGTTTATCCGCAATGACGGAAAGCGCTATTGTGAGTACCTGAACAGTGTTGAAAGAGGTGAAGCCGAAATGAATACCTCAACGCTGTATCCCTATGACGTAGTCAGAAAGGCTATGGAGGGGGATATGAGCGAAAAGGAGAGAATGTCTCTCAACATAACATGGAAGGCTCTGTCAGCACTGACACCTGCAAGGGTAGAGAACGCTATCGCAGTTGTAGACGGCTCAGGCTCAATGTACGGCGGAAAGGGCAGTCTGCGGCCTATAGATGCGGCAATGTCGCTCGGAATATACTACGCAGAGCACAACAAGGGAATGTTTGAAAACTGCTTCATAACATTCTCTTCAACTCCTCAGATCGTAGAGATCAAGGGCAGAGACATCTTTGAAAAGGTGCGCTTCTGCAAGGCATTCAACGAGGTCGCAAACACCGACCTTGAAGCAGTGTTCATGGTTATACTGCGTGCGGCAGTATCCAATAATGCTGCTCCCAATGAAATGCCCGAAAGGCTCTACATAATCTCGGATATGCAGTTTGACTTCTGTATAATCGGCGGCAATGACGAGCCTATGTTCCGTGAGATGAAGAAGCTCTACAACGAGCACGGCTACAAACTGCCTGAAGTAGTATTCTGGAACGTGGCATCACGCTCCGATGTAATGCCTGTAAAGCGCTCTGAAACGGGTGCTGCACTGGTATCGGGATACTCGGCAGCAGTGTTCAATATGGTTATGAACGGAGAGATCTCTCCCGAGACCGTAATGAACAGTATCCTCTCTTCCGAGAGATATGCTGATATAACCGCAGCTTAGTTATTCTCCTTATATACAAAGGGCCTGATCCGTAAATGGGTCAGGTCCTTTCTTCTGTCAGTAATACATAAAATAATTGCAGGCAGCCAGAACTGCGGTCATTACCAGAACGTTCAGAACGTGCCTTTTTCGGGTGTTTACCGAAAGTCCTATAAACTCACGCATAAACGCATTCGCCCAGAAGTACCACTTCGTTTTTGCGCCGATTCCTGCGGGCTTTACTCCTGCCCTTGATGCGATGATACCGCTTCTGAGCACATGATAATCAGAGGTTGAAAAAAGCACCTTTGCATCATCGCTTAGCTTTTCTTTAGAGAACTTCATATTTTCAAAGGTCGATGTAGATTTGTCCTCAAGAATAATATCGGATTCCGATATCCCCTTGGAGACAAGATAGCGCTTCATACATTCCGCCTCGGAGATCACTTCGTCAGCGCCCTGTCCTCCCGAGCATACAAAGGTGGTTTGTTCCTTGCGCTGTGCAGCGTATTCAAGTGCCTTGTCTATTCGCCCTCTGAGAAGCGGCAGGGGAGAGCCGTCATCGCCGACCTGACAGCCTAGGATAATAACATGGTCATAGCTGTGAGCAGGCTTATGCATTGCAGCCCTTATGCCGCAGTAAATGACACCTACCAGAATAAGCTCAAAATAGACAAAGGCTGTAGAGAAAACAGATGTTATCGTCTGACGGCGGCGAAGCTCCTCAATGCTTCCTGCAAAGTTGTCCCACGATATAAGTATATTGGCAGCAGAGCCTATCATCAGGAAAATTCCTATACTGACTGCAAGCACATTAGGTATGCCTCCGCCCTCTTTTTTTATTAGAACGATATTGCTTATCACCATATAGCCTGAGAAAAGAAGAGTTACAGGAACAGCCAGAAATACAAATCTGCTTCCGGATGAGCCGAACAGATCAAGCATATTCATAAAGCTGTATGAACCGGGATTGAAAATGCACAGCAGTATCTCTTTCATGACGGTCGGCAGGAGCGTCAGCAAGAACAGGCTGATACCAAAGTAAAACGGAGTTTTATACGAGAAAAAGTCATGCTTCTTTCTGAGCAGAAAGCTTATTATGCACAGAACAGTCATAAGTAAGAAATATATACAGCAGGCTATCACAAGATACTGGCTTCCGCTGAAGTTTCCGCTTATGCTTTCGTATATGATGCCGCTTTTGGTTATTTTAAGATCGAAAACATCGTAGACACGAGTGCCGTCATCGTTTTCTCCGCTGATTTCAATAAAGACCTTTCCTGCATCTTCTGCTTTGACGTCTATATAAACATATCCGTCATAGTAATCGGTGTTCACGAGATCTACGGTACCTTTGTCAGCCTCAATGCCAATATCATAATTATCTGTGCCGTTCCAGTGGTGGGCAGTATAGAGAGTGCCTCTGCACAGTATGAGTATAACGGCACAGGAAAGGACAAGTGCGAGAGATAAGATCAGCATTATTATTCTGACCGTTTTTATTCCTCTCATTACTGAGCTGTCACCTCACTGTACATAGCATACTCCTGAGGTGTAACACCCTTTGCGTGAAAGAGCTCTCCGACAGTTACAAATTCATAGCCCTGAGCTTCAAGCTCTGTGAGTATCTTCTCCAGTGCGGCAACTGTCTTTACATTGCCCTCGGCATCGTGCAGCAGGATAATTGCTCCGTCCTTAACCTGTGCGAGGGTGCGCTCAACACGCTCCTCTATCTCGACCTTGGCATCGTAGTCATCACAGCCGTAACCGCAGATAAAGGTTTCTTCGATTGCATCATACATTTCGTTATTCACATCTATGTATGGCGGGCGGAAAAACTCGGGCTTTCTGCCTGTGAGAGCGATTATCTTCTCATCGGTATATTCTATCTCCGCCTTGATGTCCTCAACGCTCATCTTGGTCATGTAGGAGTGCGTTTTTGAGTGGTTTTCTATCTCGCAGCCGAGGGATACCGCACGCTTTACGGTGTCGGCTTTGTCGTCGGTGATATTGTTGCCGATGAGGAAAAAAGTTCCCACAGCGCCGTGCTCTTCAAGCTTGTCAAGCACCAGTGAGGTGGTAGAGGACGGTCCGTCGTCAAAGGTGAGAGCGATGACCTTTCCATACTCTGAGGGGTCTTTGTATTCACGCTTTGGCAGAGCCTCATCCTGCTTTTCTGTCTCCTGTTTTGAGGAGCTGTCAGCTTTTTTGCTGCTTGACTCGTGCTTTGCGCAGCCTATTGCTGCCGCAATACCTGCGACTGCCGCTGCGAGAATTGCTATTTTGATATACTTATTCATAATGTCTCCTTTACAAATCAGCCCCGATGCGCTCGGGGCTGAGGTTATTCCATAGTGTGTGCCCAGTCGATAGGCGTTTTGCCGTTTCGGGTAAGAAAGTCATTTACCTGAGAGAAATGCCTGCAGCCGAAAAAGCCGTTGTATGCTGAAAGCGGCGATGGGTGAGCTGCCGTGAACACTGCATGAGCAGGATTCGTTATAAGAGGCCGCTTTGCTTTTGCATTGCCGCCCCAGAGAATGAATGCAACAGGATCGGGGCGCTCATTCAGCTTTTTAATTACCGCATCGGTGAGCTGTTCCCAGCCCTTGCCCTTGTGTGAGTTCGGCTGATTTTCACGGACTGTAAGTACAGTGTTAAGCATAAGCACTCCCTGTTTAGCCCAGCCTGTGAGCTCGCCCCATTCGGGTATCGGAGCACCTGTGTCAGCGTTCATTTCCTTGAAGATGTTCACAAGGCTCGGAGGCGGCTTTACGCCTCTCTTAACAGAAAAGCACAGCCCGTGAGCCTGTCCCGGGTTATGGTAGGGGTCCTGCCCTATGATTACAGCCTTAACGTCCTCGTAGGGAGTGTATTTCAGGGAGTTGAAGATATCGTACATATCGGGGTAGACCCTGTAATGAGAGTACTCATATTTCAGAAACTCCCGAAGCTCCAGATAGTAGGGCTTCTTAAACTCCTCAGCTAAGAGCTTGTCCCAGCTGTTTCCTATATTAACCGCCAATGCTGCTCGCCACCGTTCCGATGATGAGACCTACCACCAGTGCAGCAACAAGTGCCAGCACGATTATTCTCATAACGATGGGCTTTTTCTGCTCAACAGGTGCGAAAGCCTTCTTTGCAGGCACAGGTGCCTGAGCCTGAGCCGAACCTTTTTTTGCGGCAGATGAAGCCTTCTTTTTTTTAGCCATTGTTGTTATTCTCCTTTCGTTCAGAACCTTTTTATGTGCTGAATAAGCAGTGCGCAGAGCGTAACTGCAAGGTTATAGATAAGTGCAAATGTGGCTGTTATCTGCACGAATGAGCCTGTAAGCATCATTACAGCGCTGATAACAATTCCAAGAAGTGCAGCGCTTGAAAGAATAGCAGCTCCGAGCTTTGTTGAGAAATGCAGTCTCTTGGCACCTATAACGAGCATAGCCAGTGACGGGAAGCGTCCGCTGCAGAGCATTGAGGAGCTCTCACGGGGAGCGTAGTCGGTCTCGTTGGTGTAGCTTTCGTTATATCTGAAAGGCAGAAGCCTTATACTGTCCTGTGAAACACCGAACAGCTTTGAGATAAGCTCTCTTGTAATGAAGCCGTCAACAGTGCGGACAACTATTGATATGCCCTCTTTTTCAAGCTCCTGCATCCACTTTGAAACGGCCAGTCCCGAGCTTACCGATACCGAGAATATTGCAGTTACTATTCCCGAGATAGACAGGTAAATAACGGTGTTGTCGCCTGCGTACTCCTTCTCCTTTGCAAGGGTAGGCAGACCGTCTATAGAGTGGTTTTCCATAAGCTCTCTTGTGCCGAGGAGCACTCTTCTGTTGTCTATCCAGCCTGAAAGCCCCATGCCGTCTTCAAAAATGTAGCTTTCCACAGGGTAGAGAAGCTCGGTTTTACCTCTTAGCATTTTATAGAAGGTCGGTTTGAGAACGCTTCCCGCCTGACAGGCAAGGCTTGCGGCATTGAGGATACAGTCCTCAATTGAAACGGTGGACATTATCTTCAGGTTTGAGAGCTCTATCATGCCCTCGGGGAAGAGCTGTCCTGCATCAGCAAGGACGGTGTTGGTATCGGCAAAATCCTTGACAGACGAATAGCCCAGCATTACCGAAGAGTACTGTAAATACTTCTTTGTAGCCCTTGCGAGGGGAACGTTTACTATAAGCATAGATGCAACAGATGCGCACATCGAGATAACTCCCGAGAAAGCGGCAAGTGCCACGAAAAGGCGCTCTGTCTTGTTCTGTCCGCCCTTATCGAAGAAGATGGACAGTACTGCAATTATAATTGCGGCTATCAGTATAGGATAGCTCATTTTGTTTGCATAGTCATCCGAGACATCGGGAGTGTAGCTGTTCTTGACGAAGCCGTCAACAAACTCTGTCTTTCTGACTGTAGCTACCTTTGGCTCGCCCTCTGTCATTCCTCTGGTGAAGTTCTGTGCAGTCTCGGGGTCTGAGATGCTCTTTACGGCATAGCGTTCAAAGTCTCCTGCCACATATCTGAAATTGCGCTCGGTACGTCTGATTATCATAAACTTTCCGAGAGTGTTGAACATCAGTCCCATAATAGCCACGCAGGTGTAAACGTGGTAGAATCCCGACCTTGCGGAATCAGGCTTGAAAAGGGTTACTATTCCGACAATGACTGCCGAGAATATCGCCAGTGCCGACAGCGAGTCGCAGTCAGCTCGGTGCAGAAACAGGTTTTTCATTCCCTTGACCATTACGTTATAGGTAACAGCAATAGCCACAAGTCCGAGTATCGTATGGGTAAACACATAAGCTGACGGGCTTATCGTTCTGTCAAAGGTTTTGATTATAGGCCAGTCAAAATCATTCGCTATAGTGATGAATACGGAGAACACGCTTGTAAACATCAGTATGCAAAGCCTGATAAAGAGATTATTCTTTATTTCGAGTATGTCAGCGAGAATAGTGGGTGCGTCCTCAAAGCGCTTGAACTCCTGCATATTGTGGAGCCTTCTGCCTGAACGGCGCTCCTCAGCTTCCTCACGCTCAAGCTCTTCAAGGTACTCCTCCTCTTCCTTTTCGGAATCGAGAACGAAGTTTTCTACCTTCTTTCTGCGGTGGCGCTCCAAGAAATAGCTCTTTTCCTCGTAGCTTGCATTATCGGGGATCTCGCTTCTGTCAAATTCATCGGTTTTGGTGCTGACCTTTCCTGTCAGTCCGTGAGCCACATCGCTGAAGCTTTTTCTGCTTACGGGCTTTGCCTCGGGAGCAGTTGAGGGTGCTCTTCTGCTTGCCTTGTCGGAGATAAGGTCGGCATTCTGCTCATCGTCTGCTTCGGGGTCATCGGTTGAAACTCCGTTTTCGGCGGTCATATTGTCAAGTGCCCTTAGCACCTCATCAACTGACTTTCCGTCTTTCTGCGAAACGTCATTATCCCTGTCTTCCGACTTTTCAGCCTCACGCTCTGCGAGCTTGTCCTTGATTGCTTCTGCCGTAAGGCTTTCAGTGTCCTTGAGGAGGCTCACCGCTTCGGGAGCAGGCTTTGCGACCGGCTCAGCGCTGTGCAGAGAGCGCAGTATCTCATCGGAGGCTTTTCTCTTTTCCTCGTCGGATTTGCCCTGAGGATCTGACGGAATATCAGGAATAACAGGCTTTTTTATCTCCGAGAGCCTGTCTGCTTTTTCAGGGAAAGCCTTGTCTATATCATCAAGTATCTTGCTGAAGTCAGAGTTCTGCTCATAATCAGAATCATCATCGTAGTCATCATCTTCGTTTGAAATAATGACGGGAGGCTCTGCTTTTTCGGCAGGTCTGAATTCAGCGCCCTGAGCAAACTCGCCGCTTTCCTCGAATATCTCTTCTTCGTCGTCTTCAGTTTTCCTGAATCTGAACTTGCTAGCCATAAAATTCTCCTTCATGAATTAATACTCTATTCTCCTCTTTGCCTTACCGCTTCGTACATGAAGATACCTGCGGCTACCGAGGCATTGAGTGAATTTATTCTGCCCTTCATCGGCAGACTGAGAAGAAAATCACATTTTTCTTTTATAAGCCTTCCCATTCCGAAGCCCTCAGACCCTATCACCAGAGCCATAGCTCCCTTCATGGAAACTCTTCTGTAATCCTCGCCCGAGCCGTCCGTTCCGTAGATCCAGACGCCCTGCTTTTTGAGCTCGTCAATGCAGGCGGCAAGATTTTTCACCCTTGCAACGGGCATCCAGCTTACTGCTCCTGCTGAGGTCTTATACACAGTTGAGTTGAGTGATGCGCTCCGCCTTTCAGGAATTATAACTCCGTGAGCGCCTGCTGTCTCTGCGGTACGGATTATCGCACCCAGATTGTGAGGGTCTTCTATTTCGTCGCAGATAATAAGGAAGGGGTCTTCGTTCTTTTGACGGGCTGCTTCAAGAATCTCCTCTACTGTTGAGTATGCCGTGCAGGCTATCATAGCCGCAACGCCCTGATGAGAAGCACCTCCCGACATACGGTCAAGCTTCTGGCCTCTTGCCTGCTTGACAACTATGCCCTTTTCCTTTGCGAGCCTCACAATATTGCTTACCGACCCCTTTGCATCGGGGTCAACGAATATCGTATCTATGAGCTTTCCCGATTTGAGAGCCTCGGTAACGGGGTTTCTGCCAATAATCAGCTGAAGACCGTTATCGGGCTTTTCTCTGCCCTCGGTACGCTTATTTTCTTTTTTATCCATAGTTTTACCTGCTTTTCTTGATATAAGAACAAAACAAACCACGTTAATTATAGCATAAAACCAAGAAAAAGCCAATACTTTTTCTTGGTTTTCTTTCACCTTTATACATTATAAACAAAAAGAGAACTCCCAATTCATCACTTTGACGAACCGTAGCTATCGAAAAGTATATTTTACCCTTTTTAATAATGAAATGCTCACAATTTTTGAGTGATTAATTTGTGATAAATGTCATTGAAGAAATGACAAAAATGTGCTATAATAATTATGTATGTAAATTTTCGTGCTCAGGGGGGAGAAAAATGCACGATCTTGATTACTATTTTTACCATTTTCCCGTACTGGAGACCGACAGGCTTATACTGCGGGAGAAAACACCCGAGGACGCTGAGAGTATGAAAACATATATGGCAGATGAATCTCTCTACGTTTACTGGGGACGTCACATGACAAAGGCTGAGCGTGATCCTGCTCTTGCTTTTAAGGAGAAGCGCCGCAACGGGCGCAATGACCATATCAGTTGGGGTATTGAGCTGAAGCTGGCTCATCGCATTGTGGGGGAAATAAATCTTTTTGATATCCGCAACGACCGTCAGGGCATGGTGGGCTACCGCATCTCGAAAGCATATCAGGGAATGGGCTTTGTTACCGAGGGGCTGAAAAGGGTGATACGCTTTTGCTTTGAGGAGACAAATATCCAGCGTCTTGAGGCTGAGGTCATGGTGAAGAACATACCCTCAAACAGGGTGCTTGAAAAGTGCGGCTTTATTTGTGAGGGCACAAAAAGGCAGGCGAAATTTGTAAACACTTATGCAGACTTCAACATTTACGGCCTGCTTAAAAGCGATATTTTAGGAAGCGCTTTCAGGACCGAAGACGAACTTACAGTTACAGGGTGATATTATGAATATAAGACCGTACCGCCGAAAGGCATATTACTATGAAACTGACAGAATGGACATTATTCACCATTCAAACTATGTAAGGTGGCTTGAGGAAACAAGAGTTGACCTGCTTGAGCAGATAGGCTGTCCGTTTGCCGAGATAGAAAAGAGGGGGCTTGTATCTCCTGTGCTGGGTGTTGAGACGAATTACAAATATCCTGTACGCTTCGGAGATGAGTTTGAGGTAAGGGCAAGGCTTACGGAATTCAACGGGTGCAAGTATTCGCTGGAGTACGAGATAGTGAACATTACAACAGGACAGCTTGCCTGTACTGCAAAAACAAGGCACTGCTTTACTGACGGAAATCTCAGACCGGCAAGACTTAAAAAGAGCTTTCCCGATATATACGAGAAATTCAGCGAAATGATGAGGGTAAACAATGAAGAGGAGTAAGCACAGATAGTCTGGAGGGATAGTATTTTGAAAACAAAAAGAATATCAGCAATTATTATGGCTCTTATGCTGGCGTCGGGGGTTACTGCCTGCGGTGACAGCGATTCGTCATCAAAGGCGGATTCAAAGGCAAAGAAGGAATCGGTGTCCGTTTCGCAGGCTGAAACCGAGGAAAATACGGAAAGCAAAGCAGACACCGACAGCGGTACTGCAGAAACATGGGGAGTGTTCTCCGTGTTTGTGCCTGAGGGCTTTACGTTCAAGGGCGGAGATGTTTTCGATGAGACCGATACACGTTATTTCTCGGTGAAAAAGGGCGACTTCTACTACTTTGACTTTTACACCTCTGACACCGAGGACGATGTGATGTCGAGATACAACTACAATAAAGACACCTACACCAACGAGCAGAAAGATGTCAGCGGCACATACGGCGGTATTGACTGGACGGGCTTTCAGTACAGTGACGGCTTCGGCGGCTACGGCTTTGAAGCCTATACAAGCATAGACGGTCAGTACATAAAGGTTGCGGGCGTGGGCTATGAATTTGAAAGCCCCGAGGCTGAAAAGATACTGGGCTCGCTTACAGTAGGAGAAGCACCTGCCGAGGGCGGTGATACCGCTGACGCAAATGCTGTCAGCTACAGCACCACTGTTGAGATGATGGCTGCAAAGGTCGGACTGCCTGACGGCTGCACCACTGTCAAGGATGCAGCTCCGAGACAGCTTGTCATAGACAGCGACGAAACAGGCTGCAGATTCAGCTACATCAGCGGCAACGGTGATGCAGAGGAGGAACTCAACAAAACCAAGGCTGACAAAACGCTCCCGAATGAAGACCTTGAGGTGAACGGCATTGTATGGAAAACCTACTCGCCGTATGAGAACTGCTATTATGCAGCAGCCGCAAGCGGAGATAAATATATTCTGGTCGGCACTGATTACGGAACAATGGAGGAGCTCAAAGTGCTTCTTAACGGCATAGAACTTTTATAGAAGGTGTACAGAAAATGAAATACAGAAGGATAATTAGTGCAGCACTTGCTGCGGTAACGATGCTCGGTGCGGTAATGTCTCCGATAGGGGAGAGCGGCGCTCTGCCGTTCAGTATTCAGGCAGAGGCGGCATCAGTTTATCAGAACTTCAGGTACGAGTCAAATTCTGACGGAGGTCTGACCATCACAGGCTATGTCGGGATATTTCAGTACGGGGTCGTAAGGGTGCCTGAAAAAATAGGTACCTACAAAGTTACCGAGATCGCAGACGGTGCTTTCAAGGACGGCAAATTCACAACAGTATATATTCCCGGAACAGTTACAAAAATCGGCAATAATGCTTTCAAAGACTGTAAAAATCTTCGGGGTGTTGATATAGCTGAAGATAGTACCAGCAGCCTTAAAAGTATAGGTGAATATGCATTCAGCGGCTGTGATCAGATGTATGATTGTGACTTAAGTGAATCTCTTTCTATCGAAACGATAGGTAAGTATGCTTTTGAAAACTGCGCAGCCATCACACTAATGTATCTGCCTGATTCGCTGAAGCGTATCGAAGAGGGTACTTTCAAAAACTGCAGTTCGATGACGAAGATCAATATCGGCAATTATATGGAATACATCGCTTTGTCGGCATTCAAAGGATGCAGCTCGCTGACAGGTATATTTATGGATATGTATGCTGAATCGGACAGCGCATACCATGCCCAAGCTTATCTCTATAAGGATGATGTTATGATATATTGTCCTGAAGGGCTTGATCCTGATTACGTAAGAGAATGCCATTCTATCGGCAACAGAGTGTTTGCATACAAGACCAGTATAGAGTCGGTCAGCTTTCTGACAGACATTGTTATAGAGCCTGAAACAATAGGCGTACAGGCTTTTATGGGGTGTACGAACCTTAAAGAGGTAACTACTCCGGGACTTATAAAGACGATCGGCAAGGGCGCTTTTTACGGCTGCACCTCGCTTGAAAAGGCAACTATCCTGGGACTGGATACAGTTATTGAAGACAATGCTTTTGACAGCAAAAACTCAAAAAATCTCACGATATACTGTTATTCAGGCAGCAAGGCCGAGGAATACGCAAAGAAAAACAAGATAAAATATGTTCTTATGGATGCTGACGGGTCTTGTTTCTGCGTGAAGGTACATTGTGATTATGAAGACATTTCTAAGAAATGCGGATATTTTATAAGTGCTTCTTTTGAATATGAAGGAGGCAGAAATTCTGATATGGTACTTTATTATGAGCCTGTTGTAAAAATACCATCAGATATACCGGACGGCCCCTGCAAGATAAGCGTTTCTGCTGACAGAAAATATTTTGTGCCTCATGAATTTAATGTAACGATCAAAAACGGAAAGCTCACTGAGCCGATGATCGTTGATCTCTACCTCAAAGGTGATGCAAATCAGGACGGCAAGGTGAACGCTCTGGACATCACAAGGATAAAAAAGCATTTGATAAATTACCAGCCCTTGAGCGAATATGCGTCTCTTTGTGCTGATATAGACGGAAGTAAGGGTGTGGATTCGCTTGATATAGTCAGGCTCAAAAAACACCTTATCGGTTACAGTCCGCTTTGGTAATTAAGAAAGGATGATATTATGAAAATAAAAAAAATACTGAGTGGATTATGTGCTCTGACGATGGTGATTTCTGCTGCCGCACAGACAGGTACAGCTGCTGTTGTTACTGCCGCTGATAATGAGCTGCCAATTATACCTATAATCAACTCAGACTTTGAGTACACACTCCTCAGTGACGGTACTTATGAGGTAACAGCCTATAACGGTAAAGGTAATGCTGTTGCAGTGCCTCTGACCTACAACGGAAAGTCTGTCACAAGCATTGGCGATATGGCATTTTACTACTGCCTTGATATTACTTCTGTGTCACTGCCTTCAAGCATAAAGAATATCGGTTCTTCTGCTTTTTCAGGCTGTATGGAGATGACAAAGATTAATATTCCGTCAGGTGTTGAAACTATCGGAAATAACGCCTTCAAGGACTGCTTTAAGCTTCAGAGCATAAGTCTCCCTGATGGGCTTACAGAGATCGAAGACGGTGCTTTTGACAGCTGTATGGCACTTACAGATATTACTATCCCTGACAGTGTCAAGAGGATAGGAAACAGTGCATTTTCAGTCTGCACAGGGCTTAAAAAAGTTACGATACCCTCGGGTGTGACAGAGATAGCCGAGAATGCGTTTTATCACTGCACAGTACTGACTGAGGTTACGATACCCGATACTGTTACAAGCATTAGTGACAGAGCTTTTTATGAGTGTACCTCACTTAAAGCTGTAACTATCCCTAAGAGCGTTACTGAGATAGGCGAGCAGGCATTCGGCTATTATACATCGGGCACGGATGATAAGAAGGTAAGCGGATTTACTGTTTCGGGCAGCCGGGGCAGTGCTGCTGAAACCTATGCAAAGGATAACGGTTTTACCTTTACTGCTCTTGAAGAAGACAGCACTGTAACGATCGGTCTTAAACTGGTTGCTGTTCCTGATGTTACCGACAGTATATTTATAAGTATATCTGTAGACGGAAAGCACGAAGCAACTGCACAGGGAACAGAGATTCCTTTTAAGCTTGCTGAGGGAACACATGAGATGACATTCTCTGCGCCGGGCTTTGTTACCAGAACCTACACTGTTACAGTCACAGACGGCAAGCTCACAGAGGCTTTAACAGCAGAGCTCAGACGTCCGGGTGATGCAGATGCAAACGGCAAGGTAGATATGAATGATATCACAAAAATAAAGAGACATCTGATAAATGTCCAGAAGCTCACTGACTATGACCTTGAGGTCGCAGATGTTGACGGAAACGAAGGACTGAATGTACTTGACATAACAAGGATAAAACAGCACCTTATCGGAATAAATAAGCTCTGGTAAAAAGCAAGAGGTAAGAAGCGGAAGTGCTTCTTACCTCTTTTCTATTCCTCAATCTGTTTGCCGAGAAACATCGCTCCTGCCTTGCAAAGCATAGCCTGCAGGGCAGAGCATTTTTCATTTTCGTTGTTCGAGACGATAGCGACAGCACCTGAGATGTCACCGTTTGTTATTATGGGTGAGACTGCAAGAGCGTGCGAGTCAAGACCCTCTACAGGTCTGACCTCAGAGCTGTCCGAGCTGTACTCAAAGGCACGGCGCTCCTCCATAAGCTCTTCAAGAGCGCTTGAAACACGCCTTTGAGCGTACTCCTTTTTTGGTGCTCCCGATACAGCTACAACGTGATCCTTATCGAACACGACAGCAGTGGAGCCCGAGAGCTTAGCGAGCACTTCAGCTGCCTGCGAAGCACTGTCCGAGAGCTCTCCGATAGCTGAGTACTTCTTGAAAATGACCTCACCGTCGGGGTTGGTGTAGATTTCGAGAGGGTCGCCGCCACTGATAGTATTGACACTAAGCTCATCACCTTTTGAATTGCGTATTTTGGCGATGTGTGACGCTATTGACAGCTTAGTGCCTGACTTAAAATTTACAGCATTTCCCTCCGTATCTGTGACATAAGGCTCGCTTGTTATCTTTAGCAGCTCGTCGATATCGGCTTTGAGATAGACCTCGATCTTATCGGTAAAAATAAATATCTTGTCTATGATAAGCCCGATATCCTGCTTTGACAGCTTATCCTTATTCAGGATATTATCAAACACCTCAAAGACTGTTTTTGCGGCTCTGTTCACCTGGATCACCGCA
>CAMMYU010000178.1:0-3722 GCA_946528545.1 uncultured Ruminococcus sp. | reverse complement strand
TTCGACGCAGGCTTGCTGACGCAAGTCAAGGAGAATTTGGGTAATATGACGGAAAGCTGGCAAGCAGATGATGTGCAGAGGCGTTAGCCGTGGGTCGTGCGGTGTTGCCTTAAACTTGCATTTTTGAGAAAATCCCTATATAATGGTATATAGAAAAATAATTGATCCGCTTTTTTTGATGCTCTCTGCACCCATAGAGTGTATGACAGGGTATTATTTACAGAAAGCAAAAAACAAAGCTAAAATCTCAAACAGGAGTGATAAATATGCCAAACAAAGATAATCCGAAGCCCTTTATAACCTTTACTAACATAGGAAATCAGATCTATGTCCCCAATTTCAGAGAGGGCGGTCTGACTCAGGAGGTTATAAACTCAGGTAACCTCAAGCTGCTCAGAGACTTCTTCAATGCAAGAGCTGCTCAGCTCACTTTGGATGAGCTTGATTACCTCACGGCAAGAATCGCTGCTGCCGAGGAGTTTGAAAGACTTAACAAGGAAGCTATGCGTAATCTTGCTGAGGGAAAGGATCACCCTGTTCCGCAGACAGATAACAACGGCGGCTACACAGGCTTCTCAAACCTTGTTTATCCCGACAAACAGACCAGTACAAACGGCTGCTGGTCGTGTGCATATTCTCTGCTGCTCAAGAGCAGAGGTGTAGACGTTTCTCAGGAGAAGATACGTGCATGGAGACCTGACTATGCAAAGACTCAGAACAGCGAGACACCTGCTGCTGCAAACCTCTGGTATATGAGAAATGCCGATACGGAAATGGATATCATCAATAACGTTGATATGCTTACTCAGGTGCTTCCTAACACCGCTATGGCAAACTTTACTATACCTCCGCTTGTTGAAGATCATATTGCTCTTATCAATCCTAAGACAAATAAGCCTGTCGCTATGGAGCAAAAGCACAGAGAGGCGCTCAGAAAGTACCATAAGGCTGAGGTTATCAGAAATCTTCGTGAAACAATAACCGGAGCTATAGAAAAAGACCATTCCCCTGTTGCAATAGTTGTTGACGGTCACTATATCACCGTAACAGGTATCAACAAGAAAACAGGCGCTCTCCGTTATGAAGATTCTGCCGTACTCAAAGGCGAAAAGACAACCTATTCTATGACTCTTGAAGACCTTTATCATATAGGCTTTGAGCAGCATGATAAGGAGGTTTACGTTAACACTACAGTTACAATTCCACCTAAGGGCGTTTCGCTCAGCTGGCTGCAGGACCTTAAAGTGCCCGAATACAGCAAGGACAAGATATCCAAGCCTGATTACGGCGCAAACAATGATGTTATCACCGTTGATGCTGAGGGAAATGCAAAGCTCGATATCCCTGCAAATGATCCCTACAGAACAAAGGGCGGCGACATCAAGAACGGAAACATTACTACTCTGGGCATTATGACTATGCCTGCCATGAACTTAAAGCCGCTTGAAAATAAGCTCGGTCTCAAGCTGCAGAGCTACGGCGTAAACGGCGGATATACCCTCGGCGACATGGATATTTACTATCCTACAAGGGTTTGCGCCAAGAATGACCCCAGACTTCTGAAGGATCAGTCTCTCGAAAAGAATAAGCAGATGAAATATTTCGGAAACGAGCTTATCAGACTTGCAGGCACTAATGAACTCGGTAATAAGCCCTGGGCTAAAGAGCTTCAGAAGTACGGCAATATGATAATTCTGCTCACAAGAGATGGCATTTCTGCACAGAGCAAGGCTAAGGCTGCAGAAACACTGAAAGGCCTTTCCGCATTCCTTTCCAAGAAGGACGGCGAAAAGAGCATTCTCAAAACTATATTTGATAATGGCTATGTTTTAGACAGATGGGATCTGAAAGCAGAGCTGATAAGAGACTTTAACGTTCTCAACGATAAGCTTGGTCTCGGAATTGATACGGGCGCTGCTATGGGCAAGCCCGCAGGCACTCCCTATACAGAAGGCGATGCCAAGACAGATGCAGAGATGGATTATTATCTGTTCAATCTCAAGCCTGAAAGAATAGTCAAGAATGATGCCAACAGAGTAGCTGCCGAAGAGTCACTTGCATACCTTTTAGCTCTCAAGCAGCTGCGCAAGGATAAGTATGAAACTCTTCATGCATATCCTCCAAAGGCAAATGAGATCACTCTTCTCAAGAACGATATCAAGAAAACAGCAGCCTGGACCCAGATCAAGGAAATGGGTGTTGAAAACTTCATGGCACTGGGCACAGCACCTGATGAGATCTTTGCAAACTACCGTCAGATAAGCGGTGCTGTTTACAATCAGAATATGAATAACATCGCTGCTGACAATAACAACAAGGTATCCTCATTCTCAGGTGCTGCCTCGGCAGATGACGATGATGATTTCACACTTCTCAAGGACGAGAAGACCGTTCCTGCTCCGAAAGCTCCTGCAAAGAATACACAGCTTCCGAAAAATGACGTTCTTAAAGATAAGCTTGGTCTGTTTGATTCGACCACAGCTGCCCTCGTTCCTGAGATCAAAGGCGAAAACGCTAAAGGCTCACATGGCAATATCATTGAGAACGCACCTGCTCCCGATGAGACGATCAACAGCATTAAGAGAGCCCTTGAAGCAGGCAAAAACGATAAGGTTTCCAAGAAGGCTTACAAGGATATCCTCAAGGCTCTGAATGAGTACGAGGCAAGCTACAGCAGCTACAAGGCAGTCAAGGGAAATCCGTATGCAGGTCTTACAGCTCTTGACGAAAGAGAATTTGAAAAGGTTCAGAACGATCCTTACGGTATGGAGGAATTCAGATACGATGCAGTAAACACTGCTATCCTCGACGTTCAGGAAAAGAACAGAGCTCTTGCCGAGACTATCAGCAAGCACATTGATGCAGCTGCAGCTCTTAAAGGCAATGATGCATATAAGCTTGTTCTTGATTCAGCTAAGGCTGCAGCCGAAGGTGTTCGTTACTTCTTAGACGATCAGCAGATGGCAAATGACCTTGATCATGTAAAGAACGAGAGAAAAATCCAGGATGAGCAGATCCGTGAAGGTGTGAACAAGGAGCGCAGAAGACTGGAAAACAATATGCTGAATTCTAAAAATGATATAGAGAACGTATTCCTCTTCAACAAGTCAAATGCCCTTGCCGAAATATGCGATATTGCTCTTGCTCAGTACGATAATAAGGGAAATAATGTGACTAACACTCTCAGCGAAATAGAAAAGCAGAAGGCTGCAGTAAGCGTAGGAAACCTTCTGTTTGATAAGATGTGCCAGAAGTTCCCCGAGATGAAGAAAAAGGTCAACACTCCCAGAACTCAGGAGCAGTACGAGGCAGCAGTTGATGATATTATGGCAACTCAGTCATTCGCTGACCTTATAAGCGGACTTGACCGTGAGGGGCTGCGCCATATAGTAGGAACAAGAAAGGGCCGTGAGGACCTCTTCAAGAACTTCATCAAGGATTCCTATATGACTAAGGAAGAGGCAGCTAAGATTTCTCATAAGAAGGCATCACCTGCTTATAAGTTTATAAATGATAACAGCGCCAAGAAGAACGCTTCCGCAGATAAGACAAACACCAAGGCCAAAAATAATACTGCAAAGAAAAAGTAAATAACTCACAAAGCCCTCTGATTTATCATCAGAGGGCTTTCAGCTTGTTGCAAAAGTTCTTTTAAAAGGGGTCTGGGGCGACAGCCCCAGTGGGGCAAATGGGGCGAAGCCCCATCTCCCCTCACTCCAGCC
>CAMMYU010000177.1:0-6685 GCA_946528545.1 uncultured Ruminococcus sp. | reverse complement strand
AACAAAAGAACGTCGCGATGATGGTGCAGGGTTTTCCCTGCCACGCCGAGGGCTGATTCTGCACTATTTTTGAGTTTATCGACAGACTGAGCGGAGCACCTATGCGCTCCGCTTTTGATTATCAGTTTGCGACATACATCTGTCTGTAGGGGTTGCCCGAATCAGGCACAACAGTTGTAAAGGGTGAATCAAGAAGCTCCTTCAGGTCAAAGTCAAAGTAGGTACAGTAATGCCTGAGAAAATGCTCTATCTCTGCGAAGTCCTCCTCTGTCGAGGGGTGCGTATGTACCTGCTCGGGGAACTTTATACCCTTGCAGTCAGAGCGCAGGAACATCTTTCCGCCATGCATTCCTGTTGAGGGGAAGTTTCCGACTATAGGCTTGTCATTATCTGCAAGACCGAGAACGATAATAGTTCCGCCTGCCTGATACTCTCCCAGAAAGCTTCCTGCCTTTCCTCCGATAATGAGGGCAGGCTGTTTTTGCTTATATGCCTTCATGTGTATACCTGCTCTGTAGCCTGCGTTTCCCTGAACGTAGATATGACCGCCCCTCATAGCATAGCCTACAGCGTCTCCTACATTGCCGTGGATAACGATAGCGCCGTCATTCATAGTGTCGCCCACAGCGTCCTGAGCGTTGCCCATTACCTCTATTCTCGCACCGTTAAGATATGCGCCGAGGGCATTCCCCGGGATACCGCTGACAGTTACCGTCTTGTCCGAGATGCCTGCCGCTAAGAATCTCTGCCCGAGGCAGTCCGTGATGGTGCAGTCGCCCCTTGCGGCACGAAGTGCATCATTGAGCTCTCTGTAGTTAAGGTCTGTTGCATTTATGTTCATTTTACTGCACCTCCGAGTTTTTGTTTTCTGGTCTCGGCACTGAATAGCGCCAGTGACGGCGAGCGCACAAGCTCGTCTTTATTAAGGCTGTCAAGAGAGGTCTTCTCTCTTACCAGAGAGGTGTACACTCCTGCTCTGTTCACATCACCTATGATTATATAGCCTGCGAGCCTTCCGTCCTTGATATATAGTCTGCGGACAGAGGCTTCACCCATGTCCTCAATTATTTCACTGCCCTCGGGATAAGCTCCTGCGGTTGCGCAGTGCAGTCCGAAGAAGCCTATCGAGTTCATAGGTATCGCATCGGTGATGAGTGCATCTCCGCCTGCCATGTTAATGCCGGCCGTTCTGCCCTGCATATAGGCATTCGGCAGGATAGCAAGCACTCTCTTTGTATCTGTTGAGCTGTCATAGCCCTCGGAGCAGTCGCCTGCGGCGAAAATGCCCTCATGAGCTGTCTGCATTTTCTCGTCAATGATGATACCTCTGTCTACCTCACAGCCTGCCTGAACGGCAAGTGCAGTTTCGGCTCTTACACCGACAGCCAGCACAAGAATGTCAAAGTCCACCTCGGCACCGCTTTTCATAAAGGCTTTATTGCCCTCAAACTTTACAGCCGTGTCACCCAGCATAAAGCTTATGCCGTTTTTCTCCAAGTGCTTCTGCATAACAGCAGCACAGTCCGGATCAAGGATAGAGGACAGCACCCTGTCAGCCAGATCACAGACAGCTACCGAGCCTGCTCTGTCCTTAATTCCCTCGGCACATTTTAGTCCTATAAGTCCTGCGCCGACAATAAGCACACGGCTCTTTTTAGTGAGCGCCTTTTCAAGGGCCAGACTGTCATCAAGGGTCATAAAGGAGAACTTCTTTTTCACTGTGTCAAGTCCCTCGAACTTCGGCACAAAGGGCGATGAGCCCGTACAAAGACAAAGCTTGTCATATTTCAGTTTGGTCTTGTCCGAGAGGGTCACAGTGCTGCTTTTTGGGTCGAGCTTTTCGGCTTTGCCGTAGATCAGCTTTACTTTGTTTTTCTCGTAGAAATCCGCAGGACGATAGTTCATACGCTGTGTATCGGTCTTGCCCTCAAGGTAGTAGGAGATAAGCGGCCTTGAATAAACAGGGTAGGGCTCTGCCGAAATGACAGTTACCGGGCTTTCGGTATCAACACTTCTTATACCCTCGATACAGCCTGCGGCTGCAACTCCGTTTCCGATGATAAGATATTCAGCCATGTTCTCACCTCTCCTCATAGACGATAGCGTTATTAGGACAGCCCTTTACACAGGCAGGCTCTCCGCAGCTGTTTGACAGGCACAGCTCGCACTTCTGAGCCGCACCGCTTTCTCCTGCCGCTACCGCCCCGTATGGACATACCAGCACGCAGGTCAGACAGCCGACGCACTTGTTTCTGTCGATCTTTATCACTCCGTCTTCAATGCTTATCGCACCTGCGATACAGCTCTTCACGCAGAGGGGGTCTTTGCAATGCCTGCATGAAACTGCATAGTGAATGCCCTCACAGTCCTCGACATGGACACGGGGGAAGATAGTCTTATCTTTAAGTGCCTTTACCATATCGTCAAGCCCCGAGTTTGCAAAGGCACAGTTATATTCGCACAGGTGACAGCCAAGACACCATTCTTCGTTTACATATACTCTTTTCATTCGGCTCACTCCTATTCTCCTGCGTGGGAGATACCCAAGATCTCCAGCTCCTTGTCAGTCAGACCTACACCTCTGAGCATAAGCCTGTTTCCTCTCAGGCTCTCGATAGAGTTAATGCCCATTCCGCCCATAAGCTCCTTGATCTCGTGTCTCCATGCAGTCATGAGGTTTACAAGTCTCTGTGAGCCTATGTCGGGGTTAAGTCTCTTTACAAGTTCGGGGTCCTGTGTGGCGATGCCCCAGTTGCATTTGCCGCTCTGGCAGGTGCGGCATAGGTGACAGCCAAGTGCAAGCAGAGCCGCAGTCGCAACATAGACAGCGTCAGCACCGAGAGCCACTGCCTTTACAACATCGGCCGCAGAGCGCACGCTTCCGCCCACAACGAGTGAAACGTTATTTCTGATACCCTCATCACGCAGTCTCTGGTCAACAGCTGCAAGTGCGAGCTCTATCGGGATACCTACGTTATCTCTTATCCTTGTGGGAGCTGCTCCCGTACCGCCTCTGAAGCCGTCAATAGCAATGATGTCCGCACCGCTTCTTGCGATTCCGCTGGCGATAGCCGCAATATTATGCACAGCCGCCACCTTGACGATAACAGGCTTTTTGTACTCGGTTGCTTCTTTGAGAGAAAAGACAAGCTGTCTGAGGTCTTCTATCGAATATATATCGTGGTGAGGTGCAGGCGAGATAGCGTCCGAGCCCTCGGGGATCATTCTTGTGCGGGAGATATCACCGACTATCTTCTTTCCGGGCAGGTGTCCGCCGATACCAGGCTTAGCACCCTGTCCCATTTTGATCTCAACTGCGGCAGCCGCTTCAAGATAGTCCTTATGCACTCCGAAACGCCCCGATGCCACCTGAACAACGGTGTTCGGACCGTAAACGTAGAAGTCCTCGTGCAGACCGCCCTCACCCGTGTTGTAACAGATGCCGAGCTCAGTTGCGGCTCTTGCAAGTGAAGCATGAGCATTGTAGCTGATAGAGCCGTAGCTCATTGCCGAGAACATTACAGGCATTGAAAGCTCCAGCTGAGGAGGACATCTGGTGATGATGTTTCCGCTGAGGTCACGTCTGATCTTATCGGGCTTTTTGCCGAGGAATACCTTGGTTTCCATAGGCTCACGCAGAGGGTCAATAGGGGGATTTGTCACCTGAGATGCATTTATAAGTATCCTGTCCCAGTAAACGGGGAGTGGCTTCGGGTTGCCCATTGAGGACAGGAGCACTCCGCCGCTGTTTGCCTGCTTGTATATTTCCTTGATAGTCTGGTCGGACCAGTTTGCGTTCTCACGCAGGCGGCACTCGTTTTTGACAATTTTCAATGCTCTTGTAGGGCACAGCGACACACAGCGCTGACAGTTCACACACTTTGTCTCGTCTGAAAGCATAAGCCCGAGGTCTTTGTCATAGCGGTGTACCTCATTAGCGCACTGCCTCTGACAGACCTGACATTTTATACAGCGTGTATTGTCCCTTACAACATCAAATTCGGGATTTATGTAATGCTCTCTCATCAGTATCTTCCTTCCCTTACTCTGACTATTACAGGCTCTCCGCCTGCAGGTGCGTAGAAGTTCTCAGCTTCGGGCTCCATTACTCTTACAGCGGCCTCCTCGCTTGCGATGAACACACGGTCGCCCTTTTCGGCAGTTATCATCGAGCGAAGCTTCAGCCTGTCATTGAGTGCCATAAGTCCGCCGTTCCAGCCGTAGACTATCGAGAACGGCCCTGTGATAAGCAGGCTTGGGAACACAGTTCTGAGAAATGTCAGGCGCTCCTTTTCTTTTTCGGGTCTTGAATTGATCGTTGACCAGAAGGGCGCTGCAATTACCGATGCAGCCTCCTCAAGGGTGAGACCCTGCCGTCTTACAAGATAGTCAAGAATGTAGGTGATGACCTCTGTATCGGTCTGGAGTGTACATTTGTAGCCGAACATTTCAATAAAGCGGCGGTTTGCATCGTAGGAGGATATTTCTCCGTTATGAACTACCGAGCTGTCCAGCAGTGAGAAGGGGTGAGCGCCTCCCCACCAGCCGGGGGTGTTGGTCGGATACCTTCCGTGTGCTGTCCATGAGTAGCCCTCGTATTCTTCAAGCCTGTAGAAAAGGCCTACGTCCTCGGGATAGCCTACCGCCTTGAAGCAGCCCATGTTCTTTCCGCTGGAGAACACATAAGCGCCTTTCATTTCGGTGTTTATCTTCATAACCGTGCGTGCGACGAATTCATTCTCATCAACCTGCTCAGACGATACCACCGAGCCAAGCGGAGCACAGAAATATCTCCATATAATTGGCTCATCTGTTATCTGAGGTATCTGCCTTGTGGGGATAAGCTCGCCCTTTACTATCTCAAAGCGCTCTTTCAGATAAGCTTCGCAGTCCTTTCGTGTGGAACGGTGATCGAAGAAAATGTGAAATGCATACAGCTCCTTATAGTCGGGATAAATGCCGTATGCGGCAAAGCCTCCTCCGAGACCGTTTGAACGGTCGTGCATGGGCTTCATTGCATTGTAAATGACGTCTCCAGTAATGCCCTTGCCCTCCCGTGAGATAACGGCTGCTATCGCACAGCCCGAGGGTATGCGTACCTCTCCTTCAAGTTTCATGGCTCTCTCTCCTTTATGGGTAAAAAATAAAAAGACGCCACTCCGACCGTGCGGAATGAACGCCTTTGCTCATCTGCAAGTAATTATACTGTAAAACTTCATATTTGTCAATAGTTATATGAAAAATATCTGGCTTTTGCAGGATTTTAATTAAGAACTTGCAAAAAATCAGAAAATGTCAAAACTTAATTGTGCATTCTTACCTATAGAAAAAGGCTTGACAGGGGACTTGCGATAGGTTATAATAGTGTTGTAAGGCAATGGCGTCTTGAAGCATAAGGCTTCATGATGCCGTTTTTTTGTTTTTAGTAGGAGGATAAATATGCTTAAACCAAATATGCACTATGCTGAGCTCAAAGACTCATATCTGTTTTACAACATTGCTCAGAAAACGAAGAAATATCTTGAAGCCCACCCTGACACTCATCTGTACCGAATGGGCATAGGTGACGTATCGCTTCCGCTTTGCGACGCAGTTATCAAGGGGCTTCACAAGGCAGCCGACGATCAGGCAAAGGCAGAGACCTTTAACGGCTATATGCCCGAATGCGGAGCGCCGTTTCTGCGCAGTGCAGTGAGGGGTCACTATAAGGATTTCGGAGTGGAGCTTGAGGAAGACGAGGTATTTATCTCAAGCGGTGCTTCCGATGAGCTGGGCGATATTCTTGACCTTTTCGACAATTCTAACCGTTCTCTGATAATCGAGCCTGCCTATCCTGCCTACGTTGATGCAAATGTAATGGGAGGACGAGAGATAATTCACCTGCCCTCATCAAGGGAGAACGGTTTTCTGCCGCTTCCCGATGAGAAAACGCAGGCAGAGCTTATCTATCTGTGCTCTCCGAACAACCCTACAGGAGCAGTTTTCAGCAGGGAGCAGCTAAAAGTGTGGGTCGATTTTGCAAATGCTCACGGCTCTGTGATACTTTTTGATGCAGCTTATGAAGCCTTTATCGAAGATGACAGCCTGCCGCACTCAATATTTGAGATCGAGGGAGCAAGAACCTGTGCAATAGAGATATGCTCGCTCTCCAAGACAGCAGGCTTTACGGGAACACGTCTTGGCTACACTGTAATTCCGAAGGCTCTTGAAAGAAACGGTATGAACCTGAACTCCATGTGGGTGAGAAACCGCACCACGAAAACAAACGGTGTATCGTACATTATCCAGCGTGCCGCCTGCGAGGTCTTCACACCCGAGGGTCAGCGCCAGATACATGAGAACATCGCCGTTTACAAGCAGAATGCACGCACTCTGATGCAGGCGCTTGACAAACTGGGCATCTGGTACACAGGCGGAAAAAATGCGCCCTACATCTGGATGCAGTGTCCGAAAGGAATGGGAAGCTGGGAGTTTTTCGATTTCCTGCTTGAAAAAGCTCAGATCGTGGGCACTCCCGGAGAGGGCTTCGGCAAATGCGGAGAAGGGTATTTCCGCTTTTCTACCTTCGGCAGCCCCGATGACACCCAAACCGCCGCCGAAAGACTTCTGACCCTGCTTAAATAAAAACAATTCGGACAGGTTCTGCTGTAAACGATAGTTTGTCACACTGTCTGCGTGACCTATT
>CAMMYU010000176.1:0-13761 GCA_946528545.1 uncultured Ruminococcus sp. | reverse complement strand
CAAACAGCAAGGACGATGGCAACAGTTTTGACGAACCCGAAAAGGTCATACCGAAGAGCAGATATATTTCGGTCGATGATAGTATTGTGCGCGTGTCTGCAAGTTCGGTCAATGTATTCAGGGCAGGTATAGGTTAAGGAGAACTTGATTTGTGATAGTATATCATAATAAGAAATGGCTATCAAGAAAAAAGGGCAAAACTTACGGCAAAAACTCAAAATCTTACGGCAGATTTTTTCAGGAACTTTTGTAGATATGATTTGAAATGCAGAGAGGATCCAGAAAAATAAGTAAGAATGATAGAAACTAAAAAAGCTCCATAATGGAGCAAGGTGAGTGGAGACGGTAAAATTAATACTCGTCAATATTTTTGTTAATCAGTCACAAATCATATGCTCGGAAACAGCGTAATATCGCCGTTTCCGAGTTTTTTATTTTCCGAAAAATCGCTCTTGGGACTTACTTGGGACTTATGCTGTCTTCACGCACCGTATCATTCTTTCATACGGGTCATGATTATTGGTATTATCGGACAGGGGCATCATGGAGCGATCCTGTCCGCTTACGAGGTCATCATGACCGACAGCGACACCGGGCAGACCTCGGACACCTATGAAAGCTACTACATAGCGTCTCCCTCTTTCACATCGTACATATCATAAAACATTTCGCAATTTGAAAGCATTGCGTTGACCCTGACCTTTCCGGGGCTGTGCTCGTCGCTCTCTAAGGCATCTATCGAATAGCTGTCAACTCTGGTCTCAGCGTAAGTGACTGCATAATTTTCAAAATAGTTTTTCAGCTGTTCCTTATCATCTTTGAGTATATTCACGATACATTCCATATTACCACTATATTTTTCAGCTTTTTGAACTATACTTCTCGTTACTACTATTTCCACCAAAATCTATTTCGTCAATAGTACCATCACGAGTTACTACAAAATACATATATTTTTTATCCGTTATTTTATAATCGTATCTATTACCATACGATTAACGCAAACATGAAAAAAGCTGTGCAGTTTTAGCTGCACAGCTTTGCTATTTAGTCTAATAATTCATAATTTATGTCATTTGCTATTGCGTATTTGTGTGCTGCTGAGTTTTTGTAACAGTAAATAGTAAATTCAAATCTGACCTCAGAAGGCTCATTGTAACTTCCAAAGGCGTAATCACCTATTTCCTTAACGCTCTTAGGAATATATACAGATTTTAGGGAATAGCAATCAAAAAAAGCATGATTTCCTATTGTACTTACTCCATCGGGTATTACTACATTAGTTAAATCCTCGCAGCCCCAACAAAGCGAATCAGATATTTCGGAACAACCATTAGGAATTTTTAATTCTTTTATGCTTTTGCAATTGCTAAATGCTCCTTTTCTGATTACCATTACAGATTCGGGTATATCAAGAGATTTAATACTACAGCAACTGTCAAATGCATTGTCTCCAATTTTATTTATACCATTTGGAATATTAATGCTTTCGAGCGAAGTACATCCTTGAAATGCACCTGAGCCAATTTCCTGTATTCCATTTTCAATAGTAATAGATTTCAGATTTGGACACATTCCAAAAGCTGCGTACGGAAACTCATTATATTCCTCCACCTCCCAAGCATCACCTGCATCAAGATCCGCAATAGATCCGCGTTCAATTGTTACCACCTTCATTCCGTTAATTTCACTTGGGATAACAATATCGACAATTCTTTCTATATCATAATCCCTCTTATTTATTCCACTAATAGAAATTCCCGAAGCTTCAAGATCAAGTGGATCGGCATACCAATAATCTGTTTGAAATTTCGAGATTTCATGATTGCTTTCATTAGTACTACCTTCAGAACTTGTATTATTTCCTGATACATTATCATAAGGCTGTTCCCCATTATCCCCCTCATACTCTGCATTATTTGCTGTGCCCTCATCATAATATTCTATCACCTGTTGGGCAGGCTGAGCAGCCTGTCCCTGCTGCTGCGTGGGCTGAGTAGTTCGTGTATTACCTTGATTCGTGTTCGTGGGGCGTTCCTCTGCCTGCGAAGACGATACGTCAACGGCAATAGTGCTCTCTGTTTCGTCCGTATTTCTTACATCTATCAGATCGGGGTCCCAATCCTTGCGTGAATCAATTGAAGACGCATCGCTTATCATTATCGAGGAGCTGTCTGCCGTCCGTATATCTCCCTTATGGATATTTCCGCTGCGGTCAGACAGAGTAGTGTAAATGCCGACACCTCCGCCTATCATTATGCCTGCCGCTATCAGAGCACCGATCTTACCCGAAACAGCCGACACCGCTGCTCCCGAGATCGCTCCGCCAGCCGCTGTAGTCACCACAGGGGCTGCGGCCTTGAGCTTCGACTCCGAAACAACGATATTGAGTATAACAGGAATAGGCACAGCACAGAGCGTAACTCCGCCTTTTTGCAGTGCTTTAAGCTTGCGTTCCATATACTTTCTTGCAAGGCTCAATCGGGATTTTATTGTGTTTTCGCTGACTCCCGCCTGCTCTGCTATCTCGCTGATAGAGTTGTTTTTGTAGTAAAACAGGTAGATCGCATCACGCTGATCGGGATTAAGAGAGTTTATCGTGTCAGCGAGAATTTGCTTTATATCCTCGTTCTCAGCGTAATCCTCGGGGAGCATTATGGTATCTCCGTTATACTCGGCGGTCTCGGAATAGGCAACGTCAAGAGCGTCGTTCTGCTCGTCGCCCTCGTCGGAGGAGAAGTCAACTCTTGCGTGCTTCTGCTCCTTTTTCTTCATTGTGTAGACCTTATTTTTTGCGATCGTATGCAGCCAGGTCGAGAAAAATGCGTTGCTTTTAAGATCGCCTATGTGCTCAATAGCCTCAACAAAGCTGTCAGACACGATGTCCTCCGCATCATTTCTGTCAGCACCGAGCTTTATCACATACTTCAACAGCTTTTCGCTGTACTCACGATACAGCAGATCAAAAGCCGACATATCACCGCTTTTGGCCTTTTCTACTATCTCCTCGACTGTTTTATTTGCCATTTTTCTCACCTGCCTCTGTACTGTATTTCTTTTTCAGGTCATCAAGCATACCTTTCCTTGACATATACTCCAGAATGACCCTTATCAGCTCATCGAGTGTCATCATATCAGCCTCCTATTGACATGGTTTTGTTTGTCTTAGGTGTTAGACACTTTACAGGCGGCTGAGGTTTAATGCGAATTGTAAACATTGTGTTAAGTCTGAATTAGATACAATTATAGCATAAATTTAATCTGTTTGCAAGATATGCAGGCAATATAAGTCATATATTATCAACCAACATTGTAATATTCAGAGTAGGTCTTGTATGTAATGCCAAGATCATTCATTATATTTGCATAAGGCTCTGTTACGCTGTCGCCTTCAAATACAAATTCATATTTGAAGTCATAGTCATAGGGAATCGCTTCTATTTCCTTTTCGGGATTGCTGCGGTCAACGTACCTTGTAATATAACCGAATGACTTTGATGCTATCAGGTTTCCGTTTGAATACACATCAAGATCATCAATGCTGATATTATAGGTTATACCCTTGAAGCCGCTTTTTATACTGCAAAGCACGTGCAGAGCACCGTCATTATCCCAGTATGCCTGAAGTGCTTTAAGTGTAACCAGATTGTTGCTGACAAGGTGTGTTTTATCTGCGGAATCAAAATAGTTTTTTCCAAACAGCTGATCTCTTGCAACAGCCTTCAGCTCCTGATTATCATAGTTGTTCCAGTTATAGTAGAAGCTATCCTCGCTGAGCCCCGAAAGCTCGACCAGAGTTGATGTGTCTATGCCGTATTTGTCAAGTACATACTGCATATCCTCATATATGTTCTTATCCGCTGAGGGCATTTTTTTCTCCATAGCTTCGTACAAAGTCTCTGCCATTTCTTCCGTGCTCATTCCGCCGAAATAATCCACTGTTTCAGGTGCTTGCTCGGCGGTCTCCTTTGCAGGAGCCTTTTCTATTTTGGGCTCAGCAGCTTTTTCTTTGTCGGCTTTCTCCTTATCCGATTTTTTATTATCCTCTCGTATAGCTGATGATACTGAAAGCATAACGGTATCGCTCATGGTTTTCTTATCGTTATCGGAGAGCTTCGGTGCTGCAGTTTCCTTTACTGCTGCTGCAACAGCAGGCTCGGCTTCTTTTGATACTGCTGTGACCTTCTTTTCCGATATCTCAGGATTATTCTCCGAGCACGCACAAAGTGCAGCGGTCATTGTCAGTGATAAGATGATAGCAATTATTTTTTTCATAGTGTTTACCTCCATGGTGTTTTTTTGCTTACACCTATTAGAGCGATACAGTCAAGGAAAAGTTTAGGACATTTCGTAAACGATATATTAACATATAATAAACTCAATAAACAACAAACAGCTGTGCAGTTTTTGGCTGCACAGCTGAGCTTGTTGCAAAAGTTCTTTTAAAATGGGTCTGGGGCCATTTCGGGTTGTCGCAAAATAAGTAATTTTGACAATGGCAAAGAGCTTGCCGAATGTGCTCACCTGAATATTAAACTCGTTATCCTCTTTTTTCGTCTGCATATATAGGCTTTTTAATAGTATTCGTAGTTTATGTTGTGCTCTTTAGCGTAAGTCTCAGCGTAAGACCCCTTTTTGCATTTTATGATGAGGTCGGGAGAGCATTCAGTAAATACATCTTCTCCAAAACTTTTTACACTTTCAGGTATTGTAATGCTTGTTAAACTCGTGCATGCCAAAAATGCTTTCTTGCCTATTTCTTCAACACTATTCGGTATTGTAATGCTCTTAAGACTTTCACAACAAGAAAAAGTATGCTCTTTAATCTCAGTGATTCCATAAGGAAGAATAATACTTTCTAAGTTATCACAGCTGCTAAAAGCCTCAACTCCTATTTGTATAACACTATCCGGAATATCAATTCTTTTTAAGCTATCACAGTCAAGAAAAGCGCTTCCTTCTATTTGTGTAACGCTATTTGGTATTTTGATACTCTGCAGCTTCATACATCTCCCAAATACGGAATCACAAATTATAGTAACGTTTTCTGGTATATTGATTTTTTGCAGCTTTAAACACCAATAAAATGCAGAATCACCAATGAACTCTATTGTATCGGGAAGTGTTATACTGTCAATATAGTCGAAGCTATGAAAGGCACTAGGTCCGATGCCTCTTACAATGTGTCCGTCGATCATTTCAGGAATAACAAGATCTGTCGGCCCATCAACAGCTTTCGGCATTTCTACATAATCAGCACTGATGATAATAACTGTACCATCATCCGAATACTCTAATTCCAGATATGGCAGAATTGAACTGTCAATACCCACATCATCTTTCTCAGAATCGGTATTTGCCTTACCATTATCCGAATTACTGTTATTGTTATTTGTGTTTGTATTTGGTTTTGAATTTTGGTTTGTACTGGTGTTTTGACTTGTATTAATATTTTGAGAGGGTTCATTGCCTTCTGTGTCTTCTTCTGTTTCCCCATTATCAGTATACACTACTTGTCCGCCCTGCGTCGGCTGAGTATTCCCTGTCGGGGTCTGCACATCGGCTGTGCTTGACTCTTCCGTCTTCGGGGGCTCTGGCTCGACCTCACTTTCCTCCTTATAGACAAGCTGCACGTCCCTCTGCTGATACTTTCTAAGGTCGGGATTCCAGTCCCTTTGGCTGTCGGGAAGCTGCTTTGAACTGTCAACCATACTGCTGTCGGAGAGCTTAGGCTTTTTATGTATTTTATCCGCATTTTTGCTGTAATGGAAATACACGCCTGTGCCTGCACCAAGCATAACAGCCGCGGCAATAACAGCACCGATCTTTCCCGAAATAGCCGACACAGCCGCACCCGAGGCTGCTCCCCCTGCCATAGTTGAGGCTGCCGCTGTGCTCGTCACAGCACCTGCGGCCTTTAGCTTTGACTCCTTGACAAGCACTCCAAGCAGAACAGGTATCGGCACAAAACTGAACGCATAGCCCTTCTTGATAAGAGCCTCGCACTTTTTGGAAAGTGCTTTTCTGCCATTGTTGAGCCTTGACTTTACTGTACCTACAGGCACATTCATTTCTTCTGCAATTTCATTCAGCGATTTATTCTCATAGTAGAACATAAAGATAGAATCCCTGTGTTCGGGCTTGAGCTCGTTTACCGTGTCAGCAAGGATCTGCTTTATCTCCTCGTTCTCGGCATAGTCATGAGGCAGCTTCACGCTATCGTCACAGTTGAAATCGGCTGCCTCGGTTGCGAGAATATCAAGCTCATCATTCTGCATATCATCATCAGCGGAGTTGAAGCTTACTCGTCCGTGACGCTGTTCCCTGCCCGTCTTTGCATAGACCTTTCTTTTTGCAATTGAATGAAGCCATGTGCTGAACGCAGAATCGTTCTCCAAATCCTCTATGTGCTCCATAGCCTCAGCGAAGGTATCAGCCACGATGTCCTCGGCATCAAGCTCGGTGATGTTCATTCTCATAACGAATCTTTTTATCTGCTCACTGTATTCAGCATACAGCTCCCCGAACGCAGACTTGTCGCCTGACTTTGTCTTGCCGACGAGCTCCTTTGTGAGTTCACTTTTCGTCATCACATTCTCCTACTTTCGTATGGTATTTTTCTTTGAGATCTTCAAGCATTCCTTTTTCGTCCATGTATTTCAATACTGCTCTTATAAGCTCATCAAGTGTCGTTTTGGTGTCGTTTCTTTGTTCATTCATAATTATATCCTTGACTTTACTGTACGGAGGAGGTAATTCATTATCTGTATGTTTGTTGAATCGGTATAATGAATACCGTCATACGAATCGTATCCTCTGAGCATCATGTCTCCGCAGCAATCAAGATACCTGTTTGCAGAAAACAATGCTTTCATTCCTGAGTTAAACTTTTTAACTGCTGCATTTGTTGTTCCTGTTCCATTTCTGTTTCTGTCAACACGGCAGCCGTCAAATACAGGATTTACTGACATGAAGAAAAATGAATGTCTGCTATATGCGGAGCTGTTTATTATCCCGTTATAAAGGGACTTGTACTTATCGTAGTTTTCAAGGTCATTTATACCGTGATTGAATACTACGATATATTTCTTGTCCGACCGGCCTAAGCAGCCTTTAAGCTTCGGTACTGCGGTGTTTTTCAGCCAGTCATAGCCGCTGCCTGACAAAGCTATGAATGTGGTCTTACTGTACTGCGAGGTTATATTTGAGGTTCTGCTCATATACTCATATCTTGAATCGCCTACAAGTATAATACCGTCATAGCCGCCGAAGCTGTAATTCTTATAAGAACCGGCCGCTTGCGGATAATATCCCGATGTGCGTGCCTCTGCAATGCTGCTGAGATTTGACTCGTTTTCGTTTATCTGGTTCTGGGTGCTGTAGGTAGTATTAAAGCTTATAGCTGCTACCTTGAATCTGTACGCGGTCTTCTGGCTGCCCTTAAAGCTGTAGCTGCGTGTGTCGCCCGACTTTATCGTTTTGATGTAGGACCAGTTGGACCATTTGCCGAAATTGTATCTTCTCGACATATATATGCGGTAGCCGTCGGCACCGTTTTTGGGGGCGTTCCAGGTAAGCCTTACAGTGTTGTTCGTTACAGATGTGCTGACACCGCTTACAGGGTCAGGAGTAGGAACAACGTCCATTGTTTTATAGTCAGTGAAATACTGAGTTTTTATACCGTTCGGCTGTGTCAGAGATACGTAGCATCTCATAGCATATCTCTGTTTTACATGAGGCTGACTGATAGAGGTCACGGAGTAGGTGGTATCGCCGATCGTTTTAAGCAGCTTATACGAGCCATTTACTACCTTTGCAGCCTGATATCCCGATACCTTATAGTTTGTTTTACATAGTGTGAAGTTGTTTTTTACATCGCTGCACCTAAGCTGAGTTGCTCCGTTCTGAGAATTATACCATACCCTGAAATTCACCTTAGCATGATAGTTCTTAAAGCTGAACGATTTTGTGTTTCCCTTGGTATTCCCGTTGTAGGGAGTGATCTTAAAGTTATAGGTAGTATCGCTGAATCCGTAAAAGTCATAATACAGGTTTGATGTTGTTACCGATTTGTAGCTGCTTTCACTTTGTTTCTTATACTCTACCTTGTACTTTGTTGCATAGCTTGAACGTTTCCATCTGATGGTCGTGTATGAAGGGGTCACTATGCAGGTGTCGAGTGTGATGCTGCCTGGGTATGCTGCTGCTTCTGCGTTTATGTTCCGAGCAAATATGCAGACAAGAAGCATTGCGAATGAACATAATGCTATTACGACATTTAGTGTGGCTGATTTGAGATTGTGTTTCATGATTGATCCTCCTTATAATATTAGAGCATTAAAAAGCTCTTATATATTAGAGAGATCAAAAGGGCAAAAGGTTCACTTTTTTGAAAAAATTTCCTGATTATATTTTACCACATACAAGGTGTAATTTCAATCCTGAAAATAACTGAAATGAAAACGGCTTCGCCCATTATGAACGATAGCCGTTTTCTATATTATTCTGTTCTACACAAGAGCTCTTACATACGGAATATATTTAAGAAGTCTGACTACGATAACCGTTACTGTAAATGTCCCGACTGCTATGCCAAACACTGCGAGCACTCCGCCGTGCTCATAAGCGTTGAAGCCCTGTACCGCAAAGATGTATCTGAGCACCGCCATGTGCAGAATGAACACTCCGAAAGAGCATTTTTCGATCTCTGCACAAAGCCTGTCAAGAACTTTTATCTCTTTGCCCTTACTGTTTCTGAACAGGCTGAACAAGCACACAGTACCTATCACAAGTAAAGGGAACGAATATGACGAAACTATCTCTTTATATAAAACCGGCTTATCCCCTAAAATACTCCACTGCAGAAGCAGTACTGTACCGCCTGCACAGCTTACCGCCCCTGAAAGTGCCACTGTAAACGGTATCTTTAAAAGCCCCTTGTTCACCGCATAGCCTGCAAACAAAAACAGAGGAAACACCTTTGATACATATATCACTATCCTCAGATCAGGAGCGCCGATTTCTGAATAACTGTCATCACCTGAAATATTACTTACAATGCTACCCATATCACTCTTGAATATTTCATGCATAAATGGCAGAACACTCAGGAACACGAATATAAGCCCCATCAGATACAGAAGAGTTTTTCTGTCGATGATTTTTGTTACAGCTCTGTAGGCAGGCATCATCAGGTAAATTGCAATCAGCAGATACAAATACCACATATGCTTCCAGCTGAAGCTGTAAAGTACACTCACCCACGTAAAATCCAGTACCTGTCCGAGATCAAAGTCCTTATCTATCAGCAGAGCATCAAAGCATTTGAACAAAAAGGTGTATATCACCAATGCAAGCACTACTCTGAGTATCAGCTTTGAGAACAGCTTTTTTAGCCCCAGTTCCCTGTTCTCATCAAGCAGAAGTGCTCCCGTTGCCATTACAAAGCAGGGTACCGCCCATATTGTCAGTGTCCTGACCGAAACCAAAAGCTTTGACAATGCAGGTTCACCCTTAAAGCTCTCAACCGAAAGTGTAATAGTGTGAAGAAACACTATCATAAAGCAAGCCAGTGCTTTATGCCTGCTCAGATATAGTATTCTGCCCTTACTCAAAAGAACAGCTCCACATCGTCACCTATGCAGCCTTCATCGTCGTTCTGCACTACAGGTGCAGGCTCGGGCTCAACATAGGCATCTGTTTCCGGAGGTATATACTCAGTCTGGGGCTCGGTATATACGATCTGAACTGTAGTTGTTGCGGCGGCTTCGGTGTTAGTTGTTGTGGTAGTAGTGGTCTCCTCTTCGGGAGCTGCCGTAGTAGTTGTGGTGGTTGTGGTAGTTGTAGTGGTTGTGGTGGTTGTGGTCTCCGACTCGGAGCTTTCTGCTGATGAGCTCTCTATCTCGGAAGCAGCCTCAGAGGACGAGCTCTCAACAGCTGATGAGCTGTCAGCCTTGCTGCTTGAATTTGTGTCTGTTCCGCAGCCTGCTAGCAGCAGACTGCAAAACAGCAGAGTTACAAGTATCTTCTTCATAATTTTCCTCCTGACGTAAACCGTCCTTGATATGTCAGTCAACAGCGACCTTACCGCTGCCGTTTCCGTAGTTGCTGTATGGCCAGGTCTTTGACTGCCCGTAGGTTATGCAGTAGCCATCGCCCTTTCTCTCAGCGTTGAAGTCAGGGTCGCAGATGTAGGTCTTGCCGTCCTTTTTAAGAAGCACCCATGAATGAGGGTGAGTGCCTACATAGCCGTGTACCTGCGTTGCATTATAGCCCATTGTCTGAGCCATTTCAGCAAACATTGCTGCCATACAGAAGCAGTGTCCGTAACCGTGGCTGAAGCCATAGTCTGCATACCACTGCATAGAAACGCTGCCGCTCTTCGGGATAGACTTGTTCGGATTGCTCCATGGAACTACCGCTGCATCGAATGCTTTTCTCAGATTCCAGCCTACCTTGTCGAGCTTTGCGGCTGCGGTCGGGTACTTGTATATAGCCTTGGTGTCATATTTTCCGCCTCTGATAACTCCCTTATAGTTTTTGAAGGCACGAACTGTCAGATAACCTGTGTCGCCGCTCTTTACCTTGCTGTAGGTGTAGCTGGTGGTCTTGTTGTTTACTACATCGAGCTTTTTCCAGCTGCCGCCCTTGGGCTTATAATAGATAGCATAGCTTGTAGCACCCTTTACAGTCTTCCAGTTGAGTACTGCCTTGCCCTTTGACTTTGTGGATATAGTAAAGCTCGGCTTTGCAGGTGCTGTTGCCGCATTTATACGGGTGTATTTCTCAGAGGTGTACTCCTTTGAATCCACTGTTTTATATGCTTTTACTGTGAAGCCGTAAACTGTACCTGCATCAAGACCGCTGACAGTGAATGAGGTTTTTGTATCTGTTGTCTTTTTGTATCTTTTCCAGGTCTTTGCGTTATCATCATATATGTAGATGATGTAGCCGTCTGCGTCATTGACCTTGTTCCATTTCAGAGCGATAGTACTGTCTGTGCCGTCTGTTGCGGTGATGCCGCTTACATCAGCAGGAACGTTTTTAACTATTGAGAATTTTTTGCTCAGACCACCTGCATAATTACCTGTTCCGATTGCTGTTACAGTGGCTGTTCCCGGCTTGGCGTTGTTGGAGTATCTCAGGAGATAATCCCTGCCGCGTTTAAGAATATTGCCTTTGTTATTCTTAACTGTCGGAACAGGTACAACTGCCTTGTTTTTATACTCATAAGAATCGGCAGGCAGAATCATCTTAAAGCTCTCTATGCGGTTCGGCATTATCGTGAATTCCTTTGTTATGCTTCCGTGCATAAAGTCGATGCCTGTGATAGTTACCTTGCCTTTTCCTGCATTCACATTGTTGCTGTAGCTGAGTGTGTAGCTGCCGCCCTCTTTAAGGAGAGTTCTGCCGTTCATCACACTGACTGTCGGAGTCTTGGGCAAACCGCTATACATAAAGCCTCCGTTTTGTACAGTGATATCACATTCTGCGATGTCTAAGGTTTTGATGCCTGCCGCCTCATAGCTCCTGACCTCTTCCACTTCGGTAGTCTCAGTCTCTTCGGCTGGATCGGTCTCTTCAGGGAGGGTATCCTCTGTGAACTCTTCTGTTACGGCTGTGAGGACAGGCTCCTCTGTCTGTTCGGGAGCTGCATTTGCACTAACGGCTGTGAGGCCTCCGAATGCGAGCATTAGCGCACATATACTGCTGATCGTTTTTTTCATGTTTTCAAATCCTTTCTTATTAAATCGACCGAGGACAGCGGCAACGTTTGATATTTAATTGCTGCATTATCGATGATTATGATCGTAGGGGGATTATTCTGATGTTTATACCGTTTCTATTCATTATGATAAGCCCGATATATACTGAATTTGTTTGCCGCTGTTCCTGCGATCTGTATATTTGAGAATTCTGAAAGGGAAAAAGTTCAATAATTATTGAAAAAAATCTTCCAAACGATCATTTTCGGCAAATCGCACAAAACTCTTCTTGAATAATTATATATTTTGAAGATTTACTACTTGATTTTTCGTTCAATTAATGAAAACAAGCCCCGAGGAAATTTCTCGGAGCTTGTTTTACTATAGATCATGAAAACTATTTTCTGTCTGCTTACTTTACGAATACTACAACTTCATGGTTCTCGGCGAAGTTCCAGTCGATGCCTATGCCGTATCCGTGAAGGCCTTCGTGGTTGAACCTTACTTCCTTTACCGATGGGTCCTTGGCATCAAGGTCGATGGACTTGAACATTGAATGCCACGTCATTGTACCGACGATAGAGTCTTTGCTTTATGGTTTTTTTCCCTTGCTGTGTCTATATAATAACACGCAAAAGCCAGCTTTTCAATAAGCAATTCAACCTTGGAACGTTCCCTAAACTACATTTTTAAACAATGTGTAGCATAATAAACAAATGGCTATAAAAAATAATGAAAAATGAGTAACCTTCTAAATATTTCAAAATTTCAAAAAAGCAAAAAATATTATATTACTATCGACAACTGGACTTTTTTGTGCTAAAATATAAAAGATACTTTATTTAGGAGATGATCTTGCGAATTGGAAACATCGTTTCATTGAAGGATATCGTCGTGGAATTTGACGGCGAAAGGATACTTAAAGAAATAAGCCTTGAAATAAAGGACAAGGAGTTCGTGACGCTTCTCGGACCCTCGGGCTGCGGAAAGACCACTACGCTCAGAGTCATAGGCGGCTTCATCACACCGAATTCGGGCGAAGTAATTTTCGAGGGTGAGAATATTACTAAGCTCCCCTCCCATAAGCGTAATGTCAATACAGTGTTCCAGCGATATGCACTGTTCCCGCATCTGAACGTGTTTGAGAACATCGCTTTCGGTTTAAGGGTAAAGAATGTACCCAAAGCGGAAATTCTGAAGCGTGTGGCCGAAATGCTCGAGCTTGTGAACCTCAGAGGCTTTGAAAAAAATGAACGTTGCCAGACTTTCGGGCGGTCAGCAGCAGCGTGTCGCTATTGCAAGGGCGATAGTCGGAAAGCCCCAAATACTGATATTTGACGAAGCGACCTCCGCTCTTGACAACATCACGCAAAGGCAAGTAAGCGAAGCTCTCGACAAAATGGGCTGCACTCGTATCGTGATCGCTCACAGGCTTTCGACCATAAGGCATTGTGACAGGATAGTTGTACTTGATAAAGGCTGTATCGCAGAGGACGCAGCTATGAGGAGCTTATCAAAAAAGGGGGCATATTTGCGGAGCTTGTTAAACGGCAGCGGGCAGATGTGTAAGACCGGCTTAACCGGGTAAAGAATGGCGAAACAGCAGGAACAACAGGTCAAAGCAAGCACGTTGAGGGAGTTGAGAGCAAACTCGTACCGATATTGTAAGATCGTGCCCTTTTGCAGATAACTTAGAAACATAATCACATAATTACAGCCCGACGGCGCAGGAATACGCTGTCGGGCTTGTTACAGCAAATCATAAAAGCATGATAAAACAGAATAAAGTGCATATATCCGAACGGCTGCACCTAACCGCATAGCTGAAAGCCCATTACTCCTGCAACGGTCAGCACACCGCCGAGCAGGTTTGCCCGTGAACAGCTCTCACGCATTATCAGCCCTATGACAAACAGTGTAACAAGTATCATCGGCTGTATCAGCGAGTAGCTGGCAAGGCTTATCCTTAAAGAAAGGATAATCATTATGATCAGAATTCTTCAAAATCGTCATAGTCTTCGCAATCATCGTCAGGATCCAGTCTTTTCAGGGCTTC
>CAMMYU010000175.1:0-8327 GCA_946528545.1 uncultured Ruminococcus sp. | reverse complement strand
AAAAGAAAAAGAACGTGCAGAAAGGCTCAAGCAGGAGAGACAGTACTTCGAGAACAAGCCGTTCCACGTTATCAGAAAGCAGTACTCCAAAAATCCAATCTATGCTATACCTCGTTTCATAAGATATATTCTTGCACACTTCTTTAATATCATTCCTAAGGATACAGACGATCCCGATCTCAAGGCTAAGAGAGCAAGACTTGAAGCTGAAAAGGCTGAAAAGGAGCTCGCTCAGCAGAAGAGAAACGAGATGGAGGTTTACTACAAGAAGTACGGCGGTACGTTCAAGTATCGGTTTATGCGCTGGATAGGCGATATCAAGTTCAAACGAAAGAAGAAAAAACAGCGCAAGAGCCAGCCGCTTCCAAAGTATACTCCGCCTAACAGAACTCCCGAAGCTCAGCTTGAAATCGACAATGAGATGAAGCGTCTGTACAAGGAGTACCACGTTGGCCGAATTGAGAAGATCAAGCGGCACTTTGAAGATAAGAAGAAAATGAAAGAACAGCAGCTCGAAGAGATGAACAAGCAAGGAGGTTGAACGCTGTCTTGAATGAGCTCGATGAAGAAAAGACCATGGATAGCGAAACAGCCGAAAATGCAGAAACTGATGTAAATAACTCCCCTGCCGAGGAGGACAGCTCCAAGGCAGAGGAGGACATTCAGGAAGCCGAGGAAGGCTCAGATGAGGCTTCCGAAAGCGTATCTGAGCAGACTGATGAAAGTAATACCGATGAGGGCGATGATGGTTCCGAAGCTGAGGATACGGCCTCAGATGAGCCGAATCAGACAACTGAAAGCACTGATGAAAATGAGGAGCCTCAGGAGGACGATGAGGCGGAGAATCCTCGCAGTCTTCTGTCTAAAATCGGTAATGGTATTCTTATTGCCGGACTTGTGCTGATAACTGCTTTTACAGCCTATGTTATGGTAAATGCAGGGCGTGGAAAGGCAGTAAGCCTCTTCGGGAACTATGTGCTCAGAGTTACTACGGGAAGTATGGAGCCGTCAATTCACGTCGGGGACTATATTATAGTTCATAAGACGTCAGTTGATAAGCTTAAAAAAGATGATGTTATTTCGTTCTACTCAGAAGAGAGCAGAATAAAGGGAGAGCTTGTAACTCACAGGATAGTTGAGATAAATCCTGACGGTACTTTTACCACTATGGGTGATGCTAATACTGCAAAGGACAGCCTGCCTGTCAGGGCTGAGCAGATACTCGGAAAATACACCAAGAAATCACGTTTCTTTAAATGGATAAACTCGTTTGCGGATATGAAAAAGTTGATTGCACTGTTTGTTATTATTCCGCTGACGCTGATTGCTTTGTATGAGGCTAAAACAGTCTTAAAGCTGAGCGTTCAGGTTAAGCGTGAGAATGACGAGGAGTATGAACTCAGGAAGCAGGAGCTTATCCGTGAGGCGATAGAGAAAGAAAAGCAAAGGCTCGCTGAGGAAGCCTCAGGAGCCGATAAGGAGAAAAGCGATGAACCAAGAACGAATAATGAAGAGGAGAATGGTTAGCGCCATTATCATTTCGATCATTACGCTGATTGCGCTCCTCGTGTTTATAGGGCTTTATGTTGATGAGTCAAAGAGGGTTCAGGAGACTTACAGAAGCCAGTATAAGATAAATCTCGGGCACGTCAGAGAGGATCTTGATTCCTACCTTAACAGCGAGGGCGACAGGGATATGAGATATGTAAGACTTGTCAGTGATATGAGCAGTGTGAATTCATTCGCTTTTCTTATTAATGATTTCACTGAGGAACAGAAGGCAATCAATCAGATCAATACAGCTCTTATAAAATATCCCGATCAGATGAGGACTAAGCTTGAAGAGCTCAGAGATATTGTTGAGGACATTTCAAATGACCTCGATAAGGGCTACGATAATGCGTTTAAGCTTATTGAGTCGCTCAATAAGAAGGGTACTTAATTACAGGAGGGTAAAGTCATGAGTGAGAAGAGAAAACTTAAAAAGGAAATTAAGCTTTGTATGCAGACTATTCAGGAGATCGAGAGAAAGCGTTCAAGATCTCAGTCTGCGCTCGTTCAGGCGATCCTTCTGCAGGAGGAGCCTAACGAGAATGACGTTGAATGGTTCAACAAGTACACGGGTGAGATCACCTCGTGCCGTAATCACATGATAGAACTACAGAAAAAGCTTAATTCCATACCTTAAGAACAACCGCCGAGGCTAAAAAGCTTCGGCGGTTTTTTTGTCGATAAATTCAACAATAGTGCAGACTTCGCCCCCTATGACCCACCGGGGCTATCGCCCCTTAGCCTTCACAAGTCTGCACTACTTTGCTCTGCGGTCAGGGCAAGAGAAGTTTCAAACAAAAGTGCGTCGCGTATTAGCCGTGCGGCGAGCACTGCAGGGTTTTCCCTGCCTGCGGTCAGGGCAGGAGAAGTTTCAAACAAAAGTGCGTCGCGTATTAGCCGTGCGGCGAGCACTGCAGGGTTTTCCCTGCCTGCCTAGTCAAAGTCGATTACTCGGGTGAGGAGATGATATGCGTAATCATTCTTATCAAGTATATATTTGCGCCTCTCTCGGGTAAGTAGGAAGTCTGCGGAGCTTGCTTCATTCATGTATAGGGTCATGAGAGTTCCGCCGTCACGGAGCATTCTGTGCGTTAACCTGCCGCCGACTGACTTTGCAAACATATTCACGACAGCAAGACCCAGGCGCTCATGATCGAATTTAGAGTCATGAAGGCCAAAGGGCACTATCGCTTTTTTGTAAATTTCACTGTCAAGACCTATGCCGTTATCCCTGACGCAAAGCTGAACCTGACGCTCCTTGCTAAAGCCAAGAGAAATATCAATAAGCTTGGTACGGCTTTCGTTGTGAATAATACCGTTCGTGATAAGGTTTGTAAGCGCTATAAGGAAGTTCCTGCGCCTTGTAACAACGTAGATGTCAGGCTCTGCCGTGCATTTAAGTCTGCAGTTGTTCTTGGCAAGAATAGGCTTATAGATCCTGCACATATCGTTCAGCAGGTCGCTTATGTTCACGATAGTTCTCGTGTCATGCTCATTTGCAAGGTACGAGGTCAGCTCCTCATAGTTCACCGTAATGCCATAGCTGCGCTTGATATGGTGGAGAATGTAGTCATGCAGCGCCTTAACCTTTCGGGCGTCATACTCATTCGAGCCCAGCGCCACCTCGGTCATGCCGACGCACATAGCAAGCTCACGCATCATTTCCGAGCGCATACTCAGGATAAGGTCTTTGTAGTCGCATTTCTCAGCTAGGAGCTGAATGTCGATCTTATCGAAGAATGTGCCCACATAGCCTATCACCTTGCCGTCCTGCCTGAGGGGCTCCAGCTTGATAGACTTGCGGTCGCCGTTTGTAAGCGTGTATTGCGTGACGGTAGTTTCGGTAAAGTCCTGCTTAGGGACATAACCTGAAAGCCTCATGCAATTAAACTTGACGGGCGGGTCGGTGCGGCTGCACCAGAGCATTTTAAGGTCCTTGTCGAGCAGGACAACAATGTCCTGCGAGTTCTGATAAATCTGTTTTACTGCTTCAAATATATTCATAATATTCACCTAAAAAAGTTTTCTTCTTTATTATACTACTTTTTTTGGATTTCGTCAATGGATTTAGTATTAATAAACAAGACACAAAAAATCCCCGACCGGATTTCTCCGATCGGGGATGGGTTTGTTAGATTATTAATTATACTAACTTGTAATTAAGCATTAGGAACTACCTCAACAGGACTAGTTACTGCATTCTGAGTCTGCTCATTGTCCGGAGTCCATGTATTCTTTGTAATCTGAGTTACAGCTGTCTTACCAGTTCCATTTTCAGTTTTAGAAGTAAGCTGGAAGTCAAGATCTAACGACCAAGCATCAGTAAGCTGAGCATAGGTAGCAGAGTTACAAGATTTATCCTCACCTTCAAGCCATACACGAACCAGAACCTTATAATACTTTGTAACGCCTGCGTCTATATCATTATCAAGGACAGCAGCAGTACCATAAGAAACTGCATCAGTAGTTGTTGTGGTAGCAACAGCCTTATTTTCCTCCCAGTTTTCGCTTGTAGAAAGCTTAAGAATAGTCTTAGCACTTTCGTTAGTCACATTAGCAGGATCAATCTTGCCGACAGCTTCTCCGTCACCGGTATTTCCCTTACCACCATTTGCAGTAATATCCGTAGCAAATACTGCAATACGCCATGCATCATCACCATCGCCAGGTTCTGTAGCCGTTGCAGGATCTCCACTCGTAGGATAAGTATAATTCAAATCACATTGTGTCATTCTAAGCTGCTGATCTGCTTCTTCACCTGTTGCTTTCAGATAAAATACATAGTCAACATAGCCGTATGCTGTTTTAAATGCATCTGTTGACCCTCTATCCGCAGCAGCAATTGTGTACTTGTCATTAAAAGTTGCATCATATTTATACTTGCCAGCTGTTGCATCAGAAGCGGCACTTCCAGCTAAATTAGTATTCTCGTTATATGCAATATACTCAAATCCAGTGGTAGATGCTGTATGAGCTTTCTGACCTGTTGCCTTTGCATCGGTCGTATAGAAGAAAGAACCGGTTTTACCAGATACAGTAGACACAGGCTCTAACAACGCTTTACGAGAAAAAACAACTCTATCAGAGCTATAATTTGCTTCAACATTGTCAGAAGAAATCAAAAGGTTACTACCAACCTTTGTCTTCATCTGTAAACCACTTACCTGAACTTCCTTGTTCATGGTAAACCAAGCGTATGTGGAGCTTGCGAGCATAGCGCCCGATATAGCCAGCATTCCGATAGCCGGCAATAATTTTTTCTTAGCAGAAGTTTTTTTCTTTGTCATAAGTCATTTTCCTTTCATAACTAATGTCTCATTTCCGTCCCCGGAGAACTGCCGATGGCTCTCTTTTTATCGGGGCCGTCCTTACTATTAATTCTATGTATAAAGTATACCTCAAAAAGGCACTTTTGTCAAGGAATTTTGCGGAATTTTCTAGCTTTATAAATAAGTTTATGGAAAGTAACAAATAGAATATAGCCTTTTTCAGCGTTTTGACGAACTGAAATGTCATTAAATTTAACTTAATTAACGCAAAGAAACAAAATGTTAATTATCAAACGTTTAAGGTCAAATGTAAGGTTTTTTAACTAATTTTTGCCATTGAAACAGGTATATTTTTGAACTGAATTTGACAATATTCCGAAAAAGACCGGGAGTTGCCGCTCCCGGTCTTTTCGCTTGCGTGTCCACATAGTTAACACATATTATCGTTTGTGGTTGTACTCATTTTACACCATTGCTCACGATTTGTCAAGCCTTGCACTTATGCTCCTTGCCTGCTGTGAGAGTGTTCTGCATAAGCATTGCGATCGTCATAGGGCCAACTCCGCCCGGTACAGGGGTGATATAGCCTGCCTTGTCCTTGCAGTCCTCAAAGTCAACGTCACCGCAGAGCTTGCCGTTTTCGTCTCTGTTCATACCAACGTCGATAACTACAGCGCCCTCCTTTATATAGTCAGCCGTGAGCATTTTTGCTCTGCCGACTGCTGCAACCAGAATATCAGCCCTTGATGTGACCTCTTTAAGGTCCTTTGTCTTAGAATGGCAGACCGTGACAGTGCCGTTAGCATGGAGCAGCAGCATTGCCTGCGGCTTGCCTACGATATTGCTTCTGCCGACTACTACACACTCCTTGCCTGCAATATCTGTGCCTGTTGAACGGATAAGCTCCATAACACCTGCAGGTGTACACGGCAGGAAGCTGTAATCGCCTATCATGATCTTGCCCACATTTACAGGGTGGAAAGCGTCTACGTCCTTATCGGGGCGGATATTGTTGATAATGATCTTATCGTCAAGGTGCTTCGGCAGAGGAAGCTGCACAAGGATACCGTCTACATTATCGTCATTGTTGAGCTTATCTACAAGGGCTAAGAGCTCCTCCTCGGTAGTCTCGGCAGGCAGTGCGTACTTGAAGGACTCAAATCCAACAGTCTCGCAGGCCTTCTCCTTGTTGCGTACATACACCTGTGAAGCGGGGTCGTCGCCCACAATAACAACCGCAAGGCCGATCTTTATGCCCTGCTCTTTCAGCTTTTCTACCTCAACTCTGATATTCTCCTTCACCTGAGCCGAAACTGCCTTTCCGTCAATTATGTTTCCCATGTTCTGAATTCCTCCTGTTGTTTTATTATGGTATATCAAACTCAATTATATTACTGATAGGTATATATCCGCCGTCAAAGGCTTCAAGATAGACCTCATAGTGACCGTTTTCGTAAATGAAATCATATACATCAAGCTCGGTTTCATTTTCAGCATTTCTGTCAAGCTGCATAACACCGTCACATTTTATTACCCAGCCCAGATTATTATACTTTTTTTCAAGGCCTGCTTCTCTGTGGAGCTTATTGTTTTCATCGAGCCATATCTTCTCGACCGCAGGGTGTGAAGCAAGGTTTTGCTCAACCTGCGCCTGACGGCCGTACAGGTCCTCGGACCTTTCGCCGTTAATGATCACATCAGCCCTGCAATCGGGAATATCAAAATTAGAGCCGTCGCCAATTATCGCACCGGCGATAGTACCGTTCACAGAACCGCTTGCCGAGCAGTTTTTCAGCGTACAGCGAAGGCCGCCTATATAACCGATTATCACACCGCACCTGTTACCGTTCACCTGAGCATTCACAAAGTGCAGGTCATTTATCTTTGCTCCGCTTGCAGTAGCAATAAAGCCTGCGTCACCGTCACTTTGAATGGTCATATTGCTGATAGTATGGCCGTTGCCCTCTATCACTCCCGAATAGCGGTTGTCACTCGCCATTGAGTCCCAGCCTATAGGAGCCCAGTCAAGCCCTGCAAGGTCTATATCCGCAGTTAATGAGATGCCTGCCTCGGGCCTGCCGCAGTTTATAAGACAGATCGCAGCCGCAAGCTCCTCAGCATTTGATACCTCGAAATTATAGGTGCCGTTTTGCCTGTTCTTTTCAAGATAATCCTTATCGGCTATCTCCATAAGAGCGCCCATATAGCCATTCTGCTCCCATAGCTTTGTATCCGGCGGAAGCTTTGAGGGGTCATAATCCTTTTCCATGCCGTCATCGTCAAGGTCTGCGCCCCATGCATTCAGCCAGGTATACATATTCACAAGCAGATATGTACCCGGCTCCGTAATATGGAGCGAGGCTGTATGTGTATCGGTATCAAGGCTTTCGACCTCTTTCTCGACATAGTTATCATTTGCTTCATCGTACCAGAGGAACATCAGCGCATCGGGTCTGACACCGTTCAGCTTTTCGGGGTCGTAGGTGAACACCAGTGTTCCTCCCCTGACTTCATTCTTATCGAAGTCCAGCTCAACGGGCGCTCCTACCCTGCCGACCACACCTGTATGCAGAACGTGACGCTCATACATATCCTCAAACGATACTTTATCGGAAATATCTATGCTATCATCGGGGATAAGCTCTACCCTTGTGACCGTATCATCACCGTTATGGCCGACCTCGTATGATGCCGACACCTTCTCACCGCTTTTTACAGGCTCTGACGATTCCTCAGAGCTATCATAAAGTTCTGCAAGAAAGCCGCCTGCACTCTTTTTGGAGCTCTTGTCATCGTCTGTTACCTTTCCGCAGGCACTAAGAAGCATTGATACTGCCAGCAGAAACAGTATTTTTCTTTTCATTCTGCTCTCCTTTCGATTCGTAGGGACAAATCACTTCCCTGCTTTTAATATTACTACAAAACCGCATAATTGTCAATACAGCACAAAACATCGCCGTATGTAATGCACACGGCGATAATTATCTTATTTCTCCTTTGTGAGCACCTTTTTGTGCCAGCCCTTCTTTCCGCAGTGAGGGCAGGTCATTTTTCTTGTCGGGCTGTCTGCCGCTGCGATCTTTGAAAGGATAGGCTTGCCACGCATTATCGGCAAGCTGGAATGGATAACAGATAACAGCTATTCCAATATCATTAGGATAGAATATTTAATTTTGCACTTGACATTGTCTACTAAGCGTGGTATAATACAAAAAATTATCAGCAAAGCTTTGCACGCATATATTTCTACGATACGGGTGGGCAGAGTATGTTTACTGTGTTCACATCAGGCACACATAATTGCGCACTTTTAACATTTATGGTTGTTAGCTCAAGTGAATAATGTGAAATAGTAGTTTCACATTCAAAATTAATGCTCTACGAGGAGGGGTTATTATGAAAAAAGCACTGGCAATTTTACTGGCTATATCACTGACAGCAGCTCTTGCTGCCTGCGGAAAGCAAGACGAGTCCTCGGACAAGTCCGATGCTGCAACAACAACTACT